>NZ_DBMAHT010000010.1:0-35224 GCF_057866825.1 Mailhella sp. | reverse complement strand
CCCATGAGGCCGGGCCCGCGCGTGACGGCGATGCGGTCGATGGCCTTCCACGGGTCGTCGCCGAGATCGGCCTGCCGGAAGAGGCTGTCGAGCAGGGGGCCGATGAGTCTCGCGTGCTCGCGGGAGGCGAGCTCGGGCACGACGCCGCCGAAAAGAGCGTGGATGTCGGCCTGACTCGAAATGACGGCCGCGCGGACGCCGCTATCGTCCACGAGGGCGAGGGCGGTTTCATCACAAGAACTTTCTATTCCCAGAACGAGCATGTTTGACCTGTGCGGGCTTCGGCGACTTTGCGCCGGAAGGGTTGAAGCGAAGCGCCGCGCATGGCGGCGGGGGCGCGCTTTGGCATGGGAAGGATGCGGAGCGCGTATGGATGAGCCTCAGGGACGAACAGGCCGCGCGCCGGTCGTTCCGGCGCGCGGCTGCATGACGATGCTGGATCGGCGCGGCAGGCGACCCTGAAAGAGTCCCGCGGCGTCGCCCGGCGAAGCGGAGGGCCGCTTCTTTGAGGGCTCAGGCTGCGGACGGCCGCGCGGCCTGATCAGACCTTGCCGTTTTCCTTGTACACTTCCAGAACCTGATCCACGTCGTCGGCGGAGCCGATGATGAGCGGCGTGCGTTCATGGATGGCGGTAGGCACCTTTTCCAGAATGCGCATTTTGCCGTCTGTGGCCTTGCCGCCGGCCTGTTCGGCCAGGAAGGCCATGGGCGCGGCTTCGTACATCAGGCGCAGCTTGCCGCTCGGATGCTTGGAGTCTTCGGTGTAGAAGAAGATACCGCCCTTGAGCAGGGTGCGGTGGAAGTCGGCCACGAGCGAACCCACGTAGCGGGTGGAGCGGGGCGGCATGCCGTCGGGCCGGGAGAAGGAATGCACGGCTTTCTGTGTGGCTTCGTCCCAGTAGTTGTAGTAGCCGTGGTTGGCGGAATAGTACTTGCCCACGCGCGGAATCTGGATGTTGGGATGCGTGAGCAGAAATTCGCCGATGGAGGAGTCGAGGGTAAAGCCGTTGACGCCGTGCCCGGTGGAGTACACGAGCATGGTGGAGGAGCCGTAGAGGAAGTAGCCTGCGGCCACCTGCTCGACGCCTGGACGCATGAGGGATTCGGTGGTGAGCTCCCAGTAGTTCTGCGTGTCGGAGCGGCGATAGATGGAGAAAATCGTACCGATGCTCACGCCCACGTCGATGTTCGACGAGCCGTCCAGCGGATCGAAGAAGATGACGTAGTGTCCGTGGGGTTCGTTTTCGGGCACGAAGAAGGGTTCGGCCATTTCTTCGGAACCGACGGCGCATACCGCGCCCGAACTCTGCATTCTGTAAACCAGCGTATTGTTGGCGAAGGTGTCAAGCTTCTGCACCTGTTCGCCCTGCACATTGACGGCACCGGTCGCGCCCAGAATATCCACCAGACCAGCCTGGTTGACGTTTCTGGAAATAATCTTGGCCGAAAGAATAAGGTCATGCATCAGCGAGGTGAACTGACCGGTCGCGTGAGGAGACCATCTGCGTTGCGATGCTATAAGGTGTTCAATTGCAGTGACTTCAGACATATCCAGGCTCCTTGGTGTCGGCTCCGGGGGATCGCGTGGGACGTAGGTTCTGCGAAAGCAGCGGAGCTTCTGTTACTTGACACTACCTATACCATAAACATGGATGAATGTGCAATAAGGATCAATGTGTGAATTGAAAACCGTTCATACCGGGCATCACTTGACAGGCGCGGCGAAAACAATAGGCTTTCCACCTATATAGCGGGAGATCCACATCATGGAACCGTTCTCGTTGCTCAAAATACCGTCGGAATGTTCTTTGAGATATTCGGTCCAGTTGATGGAAGCAAGGGGCGTGGAGGTGTAATCCATGTCGCCGCTCCAGATGAGCACGTCGCCGGAACGGACGATGAAGTCGCCCGGAGAGGCCGCAAAGGGCAGCAGCGCGCGGAAGTCGAAGGTGGCCACGAGCAGCACCTGAAGCTGATCTTCCTGCAGGAAGGGGCGGGCGACGAGAATTTCCGGTCCGAGGGGGGTGTCCTGAATGGAGGCGCGCAGGTCGCGGGGCAGGGCCTTGGGCGCAAGTTCCAGCAGAGGCGTGTAGTCAAGCTGCTTGAGAGGCGTGCCGGGAATGGATGCGCCGAGCGTGCCGTCGGGAGCCACCATGCTGAGGCCCGAAAGCCACGGGAAACGCCGCAGGAAGCTGGCCGCGGCTTCGGCGTCGGGCGGGGTGGCCATGGCGTCGAGGGCCTTTTCAAGCTTGGTCAGCTCTTCGTCGATGGGCATGACGCTCTGCACGAGGTCGCGCTGGGATTTTTCCAGCACGGTGCGTTCTTCCGTGTCCAGGGTGGAGGGGCGGTTGATGTGCGTATGATAGAAGGTTTTCGTTTCCTTGTAGGCGCTCTTCACCTGCATGCAGCCGGAAAGGGCGGGCAGGCACAGGCAGAGCAGACAGACAACGAGAGCAAAATGGCGACTGCGCATGGTATCTCCTGTCGCGCGTCAGGCGCGGGACTTGTTTTCCAGCCTGGCGGCCAGCGTTTCCAGCATGTTCAGAAGGCCGGAATCGGCAGGCTGTTCCGGGGCGGGAGGCTCCGCGCCCTGCATGAGGCTGTCCAGTTTTGCGTTCAGTTCAGCCCTCTCTTCGGGAGAGGAGCTTACTTCGAGAAGTTCTCTGTAAATATTGGCGGCTTCGCCCGTGGCCCCCTGTTCTTCCAGAATGCGGGCCATGGAGCGCGTACACAGCGAGCTTTTGCCTTCCATGACGGCCTGAGGGCGGGGGGCAGGAATCCGGTCGACCTGCGCTGCGGCGGGCTTGTCCGGGAAAAAGAGGTCCGCAACGCCGGGCGCGGAAATCGCCGGGGCGGCGTCGCCCGCTTCGTCGTCCTCATCGCCGTAGATGTCGTCATCGTCGGGCACGGCGTCCAGACTGAACCAGGGAGAGCTCTCGTCCATGACGAAGCAGCGGCCGGAGGACGGCGCGTCGGCGGACGCAGGGGCCTCGGTGGTCTCAGGGGCTTTTGAAGTTGCAGAGGCGTCGGCGGTCGTCGATGAGCTGCCGGAGGTGGAGGGCGCCTGTTCGGCGTTCGGAGCCGCGTGGAGCGCGTCGGTTGCCGCGGCGGCGGAGGTCAGTTGCGCCGTAGCCTGCGCCGGAGTTTCTTCGAGAGAGGGTTCCGCAGCCGGAGCGGCGTTTGCGGCGGCACTTTGCGCTTCGCAGGCGCTGATCAGGTGTGCGGCGGAACTGAGGCCGGACGCAGCGGAAGCGGCTGCGAAGGGGGCGGCATCCGCCGGGGCACAGGCGCAGGCAGACGCTGCGGAAGCGGAGGCTTGTGCGGAAGAGTCGGGGAGGTTCGGGGCGGAAGCGTTCGGGGCTTCTTCGCTTTCGGCGGGCTTGGGATTCGTTTCAGTAACCGTTGAGGCTCCCGCGCCGAGCGCCTTCATGCCCGCTTCAAACACGTCGGCCAGGGTGGGGCCGTCCTTTTTGAAGGTGGCACCGAAGAAGCGGAGCATGGCGGCCTGATCGGGCCGCACGCCGGGCAGACGGCTCCAGATGTCCCAGAGGGCGGAGCACTGCGAGAGCGACTCGATGACGCCCGCGGCTTCCAGACCTGCGGCGGCGTTCTGACCGGCGGCGTGGAGCTCTTCGATGAGCAGAAGACGCGCGTCGAGAAATTCGGGATGACGGGAGAGACCCGCCCGCAGCACTTCAATGGCCTCCATGCGGCGTCCGCTTTCGGCCAGAAGGCGGGCATAGGGCAGAAAGATGCGGGAGGCGGGGTCGAGGGAGAGAACTTCCTGATACCAGAGAGCCTTTTCCGGGCTCTCGTGTTCCGCAAGAGGTGAATTCATGGACGATGAGCCTTCAGTCATGCCTGTCGTCAGCTCCTGCGCCAAGCCACTCCGAGTCTTCCCTGTTCTTGTCGAAGAGGTAGAGAATCTCGTTTTTTCTCACATAGTTGAGGCGCTGCCGAATCACTTTTTCCACGTAGGCCGGGTCGGTTTTGAGCAGACGGATCTCACGGCTCAGGGCGGCGCGCTTTTCATCGAGCGCGGAGAGCTCCTGCGAGAGTTCCTGCTGTTTTTCCTTGAGCACGCGCCAGGTGTAGAGGCTGTGGGAACCCCACACGATGCGGCTTGCCAGCGCAAAGTTGAGCAGCACGGCGAGCACGAGCAGGGAGAGCTTCCACCAGAAGGCCTTGTTTGTTGTGCGATGATTCATGGACACGGCGACACGCCAGGCAGGCTAGTTGTTTTCCGCCAGATGATCGCGCCACTGACGATAGAACAGATAGAAATAGTTGCAGCCCGAGAAGATGGTGAGCACGAGCGCAATGTACAGCACCACGGTGCCGATGAGATGCACGGGCAGGCCCATGACCGGGAAGTGGATGAGCAGCGGCACCATGGCGATGATCTGGAACACGGTCTTCCATTTGCCGTACCAGTCGGCCGCGATGACCACGCCCTTGTCTGCGGCCACGGCGCGCAGACCGGTGACGGCGAGTTCACGAATAATAATGATGATGACTATCCACGCGGGAACCCAGCCGAGCCCCACCATTTCGATGAGAATGGAGCAGATGAGCAGCTTGTCGGCCAGCGGATCGAGGAACTTGCCGAAGTTGGTCACCTGCTTTTCGCGGCGGGCGATGTATCCGTCGAGAAAGTCGGTGACAGCGGCGGCCACGAAGAGAAACATGGCTATCCAGCAGGTATAGACGTTGGGAAAATGGATGAGCACAAGAATGGGCAGCACGGCCCCTATGCGCATCATGGTGATGCGGTTGGCCCAGCCCATTTTGCTGAATATCTGCATGATGTCTGACACAAACATATCTCTTCTCCCCCGCAAGGCATATCAATGTGTAGGGCTTATCATAAAGAGGGGCGGCGCGGCAAGGCGGAAGGCGGCCGCATGCCGGGAAAAAATTCCCGTTCCTTCAAGAATATAAATGGAGTCGCCGTCGGAAAGAAAAATGTTTTTCGCCGCTTCTTGACTTGTGGGCCGAGTATGCGAAAAAATACGTTCTGCCGTGCCAGCGCATGGCCCGGCCATACCATGGGCCTTTCGCCCCGAAAGGATGCAGCCTTGTTTAGCAGAAGACAAATTTCCTACCGATCTTCGTCCCGACGCTCGACGTCCGGGCTTTCCGTCATCGCCATGCTGTTGATCCTGGTGCTTGCCGGAGTGGGGGCGTATTTCCTCATGCGCGATCTGAGCGGGCCTTCCGTGACCATGAATCCCGAGCTCTCCGGCCGCATAGGCCTTGTGCAGAACGTGGAACTGAATCTGGCCGACAAGTCCGGCGTGCAGTCCGTGACCGTGACCGTGAAGCGCGGCGATCAGAGCATGACCGTGCTGCAGCAGACCTTCGGCACGCTGGAAAAAACGCAGAAGGCGTCGTTCAACCTCAAGGAAACCCGTCTGCCCGAAGGCGCGTTCGAGCTGGAAATCCGGGCTGTGGACGGCTCCTACGCCGGATTCGGCCGCGGCAACACCACCACGCTGAATCTGCCTCTCGTGCTCGATTCCCAGCCCCCGCGCATCGCCGTGCGCACCGGTCCGCCCGCCATGTACCGCGGCGGCAGCGGTCTCATCGTCTATACCGTTTCCGAAGAAGTCTCGCAGAGCGGCGTCCGGGTGGGCAATCTCTTCTTCCCCGGCTACAAGCAGGACAACGGCGCCTACGCCTGTCTGTTCCCCTTCCCCATTGCTCTGAAGGCCGGCGATTTCCTGCCGGAAATCATGGCGCGGGATCTTGCGGGCAACGAAACCTCCAGCCGCCTGCTCGTGCATGCGCTCAACCGCAATTATCGTTCGGACACCCTGAACATCCCCGAATCGTTCCTCAACTTCAAGGCCAGCGAGCTCGCCCAGCTCTGCCCCGAGGAGAGCACGCCGCTTTCCCAGTACCTGTGCGCCAACAACAAGGTGCGCGAGGGCAACGATGAAACCCTCATCAAGGTGGCCGCCGATCCGGCCAACGTGTCGCCGCGCTTCTTGTGGAGCGGCGCGTTCCGCCGTCTTCCCCGTTCTGCCGTGAAGGCCAATTTCGGCGACTTCCGCACCTACGTGGACGGCAACCGGCAGAAAATCGACGAGCAGACCCACATGGGCCTCGACCTCGCTTCCGTGGCGCACGCCGAAGTGCCCGCCGCGCAGAGCGGCCGCGTGGTGTGGGTGGACTATCTCGGCATCCACGGCAACATGATCCTCATCGAGCACGGCCTCGGCCTCATGACGCAGTATTCCCATCTCAGCGAATACGGCGTGAAGGTGGGCGATACCGTCAAGACCGGCCAGATCATCGGCCGCACGGGAACCAGCGGCCTTGCCGGCGGCGATCATCTGCATTTCGGCGTGCTCGTGGGCGGCGTGCCCGTGCAGCCCCTGGAATGGCTCGACTCCTCATGGGTGAAGAACAACATCACCTCACGTCTGAACATCAATCTTAACCTGTAGGAATACGTCGCGATCCGTTGCGGCGACTATGATTACGGGCCTGCCCGGAGCCCTCGCTCCGGCGGGCCTCCCTTTTTTCCGCTTCCAAGGAGACCGTCATGCCCCACAAAGGGCCCCATATTTCCATATCGGCTGAGTATGTGGTCAACCGCATCCTGCGCATCAATCTCGATGAATTCGAGCGCTGGCCTCAGAGCGTCCGGCAGCTGGCCATCGATATTGCCGAAGAGCTGTTTCTCGTGGCGTACAACCCCTTCATTTCCGCCTCGGAAGTGAAGAAGAGCGTCAACGAACATTATCAGGCCGAGTCTCCTTCTCTCGCTCATCAGTACGCCACGGCCATCAGCGAAGGCATCACCATGTTCTGGAGTGCGCACGAGGCCGAGCTGGAATTCTGCCGCGAACTTGAGGGGCGGCTCTCGTCCATCATGCCCGACGACTGCATTCTGCGCCGTCGCGGCGCGCTGGTCGCCGCCGCCACCGACGCCACCGACCTGCGCATGGAACTGCCCCTGCTCGTGGTGGAACCCGACACCCCCGAGCAGATCAGCGCCCTCGTGCGTCTCGCCAACGAAATGAAGTTCGCCATCATTCCCCGCGGCGGCGCGTCCGGCCTCACGGGCGGCGCCGTGCCCGCGCGCAAGCGCACCGTCATGGTGAGCACCACGCGCCTCACGGCCAAGTCGGTCAACAAGGCCGCGCGCACCATGACCTGTCAGGCCGGCGTCATCACGCAGGACGCCATCGACTTCGCCGCGTCCAAGGGGCTGCTCTTCACCGTGGATCCGGCCTCCAAAACGGCGTCCACCATCGGCGGCAACGTGTCGGAAAACTCCGGCGGCCCCTTCTGCTTCGAGTACGGCACCACCATCGACAACCTGCTCTCCTGGAGCATGGTCACGCCCACGGGCGAAATCATCCGCATCGAGCGCGTCAATCATCCCGGTCACAAGATCATGCCCGACGAGGAAGTGGTCTTCGAGGTCAAGGATCTTTCCGGCGGCATGCGCAACGTGGTGCGCCTCAGAGGCAACGAAGTGCGTCACGCGGGCCTCGGCAAGGACGTGACCAACAAGCTGCTCGACGGCCTGCCCGGCATGCAGAAGGAAGGCATTGACGGCATCATCACCGAGGCGACCTTCGTGCTTCATCCCAAGCCGTCGCTCTCCCGCGTGATGGTGTTGGAATTCTACGGAAAATCCATGGTTCCCGCGGCCGAGCTCGTGCGCAAGATCGTGAATCTGCGCGACAAGATCCGCGAGCAGGGCGGCGACGTGCATGTGTCCGCGCTGGAGGAATTCAATTCCAAGTACGTGCAGGCCATCAACTATCAGCCCAAGTCCGACCGGCACAAGGGCAGCCCCATCTCCGTCATCATCGTGCAGGTGGACGGCAACGACGCCTATGTGCTCGACGACACCGTGCAGGCCATCTACGCCCTTGCCGGAGACGATCCCCACGTGTTCGCCGCCATCGCCAGGGACGACAAGCAGGCCGCCGAATTCTGGGAGGACAGGCATCGTCTTTCGGCCATCGCCAAGCGCACGTCCGGCTTCAAGATGAACGAGGACGTGGTGCTGCCCATGGCGCAGATTCCGGAATTCGCCCACTATCTGGAAACGCTCAACGTCGTGGCCGCCGCAGACGCCTACCGCTTTGCGCTTCAGGAACTTTCCCGTCTTCAGGGGTTCCCGCTGGAAGATCCGGCCTTCAACGAAGAGTTCGCCTTCGCCTCCCACGTGGCCGCGAGCGACGAATCCAACCTCGACCCCGAACTCGTGGACGAAGAAGTGGCGAAACGCGCCGAAACGTGGCTTCTCGCGCAGAAGGAGCGCTTCCCGCGGCTTGCCTCCCGCATCGACGCCATCGTGGAATACATGAAGAGCAGCCGCATCGTGGTGGCGAGCCACATGCACGCCGGCGACGGCAACTGCCATGTGAACATTCCCGTGAACTCCAACGATCCGCGCATGATGGAGCACGCCGAAGACGTGGCCATGCAGGTCATGGCCAGAACCCAGGAGCTCGGCGGCGCGGTCTCGGGCGAGCACGGCATCGGCATCACCAAGATATCCTTCCTTGATCCCAAGCAGATGGAGAGCCTGCGCGAGTTCAAGATGCGCGTGGATCCGCGCGATCTGTTCAATCCCGGCAAGCTCGTGACCCGCAATCTTCCGGTGCGTCCGTTCACGTTCTCGTTCAACCGGCTCATTGCGGACATCCGCGAATCCGGCCTGCCGGACAAGGAATGTCTCATCCGTCTGCTCTCCCAGGTGCAGACCTGCACCCGCTGCGGCAAGTGCAAGCAGGTGTGCCCCATGGTGTATCCCGAGCGCTCCTTCCAGTACAATCCGCGCAACAAGAACATCATTCTCGGCGCGCTCACCGAGGCCATCTACTATTCGCAGGTCACCACGGGGCATCCTTCGCCGGAACTGCTCGCCGAACTGCGCCACCTCGTGGAGCACTGCACGGGCTGCGGCCGCTGCACCTCGGTGTGCCCGGTGAAGATCGAATCCTCGGAAGTGGCGCTCAGCTCCCTGGCCTACGTGAAGCGCGAAGGGCAGGGCGGGCATCCCATCAAGTCGCAGGTGCTCAATGTGCTCTCTTCCGATCCTTCGGCCCGCGTGCCCGCCTTCGCCAAAATGGCGGCCCTCGGTCAGAACGTGATGAATCAGTTCCTGCCGCTGGTGCCCCGCGTGTGGCGCAAGCGCATGAGCAGTCCGCTCTTTTCCGGCAGAGGGCCCGCGCTCGGCATGGTGAGCATGTACGAGAGCCTGCACCTTGAAAAGAACGCGGCCGCGCATCTTTTCCTGCCCGTGAGCGGCGACATCTCCGCCCAGGGCGTGCTTGAGGGCCGCGTGCCCGCGGTGCTGTACTTCCCCGGATGCGGCGGAAGTCTGTTCTACCGCCGCATCGCGCTGGCCTCCATTGCGCTCATGATGTACGCGGGCGTGCCCGTGGTCATTCCCGGAAGGCACCTTTGCTGCGGCTATCCGCTGCTGGCCGCCGGTTCCGCCGAACAGTACGAAGTCAACCTCCAGCGCAACCGGCAGGTCATTGCCTCCACGCTTCAGGCGGCCGCCGAAGCCGGTTTCGACGTGAACATGCTGGTCACGGCCTGCGGTTCGTGCCGCGAGTCCCTCATGCGTCACGGCATCACCGGCGTGGACGGCAACGTGCTGCCGCACAACGACATCGTGCAGCTTCTGGTGGATCGTCTGCCCCACGACGTGGCCGTGAGCAGCGAGCGCATCATCTATCATTCCTCCTGCCATCCGGCGTGGTCCGGCGTGAAGGCCACCAAGGACGGCGGCAAGGTGGCAAGAGCCCTGGAACGCATTACCGGCGCGTCCATTCTGCTGAACCCCGGCTGCTGCGGCGAATCCGGCGCGGGAGCCTACACCTGCCCGGACATCTACAACACCCTGCGCGCCCGCAAGCGCGAGCGCCTGGAAAGCGCCCTTGCCGGCTACACGCCCGACGCGCCCATTCTGGTGGGCTGCCCGTCGTGCAAGATAGGCATTGCGCGCACGCTCATGACCATGGACGTGAAGCATCCCGCCCGCGGCAAGGACAAGAACGCCGAAGACACGCCCGTGATCGACACGCATCGTCCGGTGCTGCACAACGCCGAATGGCTGGCGGAAACCCTGCTCGGCAAGAACTGGCTTTCCACCTTCAAGGCGCAGGCCTCCCGCACGGAAGGACATCCCGGCGTGCGCGTGGTGTGCATGGAGCCGAGAAAGCGTTAGTGCTTCAGGGAAAACAGTGAATCAGGGCGGAGTCGGCGCGGTCGGCTCCGCCTTTTTCTTGGAACGATCAGGCTCCGGGAGGCACGGGGCAGGCGGACGGCATTCTGCTCGCCGCCGTCGTGGAAGGCGGGCGCCCGCGCATGTTTGGCTTCGCGCCGCCGGGCCGGGATCAGGAGAGAAGGGGAGAGCGGCAGCGCGGCAGGGAAGGCGCGTGTTTTCGACGGGAAAAGCCCCGCCTGTTTGGGTGCCGTCTTGCCGCCGTGCGCGGTTTGTGAGACATTTCAGGCATGAAAGAATACGACGTTACTTTTGCCGCGGCGGTGGAGGCTCTGAATGGCGCGCGTTCGTGCCGGGTGCTGCGCCTTGCCGACGAAGCCTCGGCCGTGCTGCTTCTGAGTATGGAGGGCGAATGCCCTCCGCTTCTGCTCGGCTGTCCGGCGCGGCTGCTTTCCGATTTTTCCTCCGGCGGCACGACGGCGGAGCGCGAAGAGCTCGGCCTGCCCCCGGAGGGCGGCGAGGCGGATGTGGAGGTGTTCTGCCGCATGGGCATTCCTGGGAACGATCCGCTTGCCGCGGGGCTGGACTGCTCGCGTCTCGTGCTTGCATCTCCGTCCACGGGCCGGGCGCTGGAGGCGTCCCGCGCGGAAGGCGGACTCATTCCCCTGCGGCGCGCGGCGGCGTCTTCGACCCGGAGCCGTTCGGACGACTGACCGCGCGGACGCGGGGAGCGTCGAGGCGTCTTTCGGGAGCTTTTCCGGGAAGGGGCGTGCTCAGTACAACGGCACGTTGAAGTGCAGAAGTTCCGGCTTTTCCATGATCCAGAAGACCAGCGCGCACATGACAAGCAGCGCGTATTCGCCGATGCTTCCGGTGCTGCACAGGCGGAGGGAAAAGCGTTTTTTCAGGAAGGGCAGCAGCGGCACGCCGTGCGTGGTGCACATGTCGAGCAGCACGTGGGTGAGCGCGCCGAAGCCGAATCCTCCCACGAGGGCGTCGGGCAGCGGGCCGAGCTGGCCGGTGAGCGACCATGCCCAGATGGCCAGCCACCAGCCGAACCAGTGCGAAGAGCGGCGGTGTACCTGATTGAATTTCTTCTGCCGGAAAAAGGCGCGTCTGGCCGCGTGCTGATCCAGCATGTCCGGCGCAACGGAGCCGAACCATGCGGCAGCCATGCCCGCCAGGGGAAATCCCGCGGCAAAGGAGGCCATGAGGGCCATGGCCTGATGAGTGGTCCATTTCATGCGTCGTTTCTTCTCCGGTTCAGGTCTTCGGCGGCGCGGCGTCGTCTTGCCTCGGCGGCCACCGCGCAGGGCACGACGGTTTTGCCGATGGGAAAGAGGGCGAGCTCCGCAAGTTTGATGTGCTGCCAGGCAAAGGGCAGTCCCACAATGGTGACGGCGAGCGCGGCGGCGTTGGCCACATGGGCGAGCGCTATCCAGAATCCGGCAAAAATGAACCACAGGGCGTTGCCCAGCATGCCGGGCAGGCCCGTGCCCAGATCGCTTTTGCCGTACACGAGCTCGCGGGAGACGGATTCGTAGCCGAAAGGCATGAAGACGAAGCCCGCCATGACGAAGCAGGCGCGCCCCCACGGCAGGCCCACGATGCTCAGGCAGGCCAGCACGCCGAACAGCAGCCACACCAGAGCCGCAAACCAGCCGCCGCAGACTATCCAGAGAATGTTGCCTATGACGCTCATGTTTTCCTCAATGATTCCGGGGCAAAGAGCGGCGTGATGCCGCACGTGTCGCCGCCGGAGCGGAAGAAGCATTTTAGCCGACGGCGCAAAGTTCCGCAAGGGAAATTTCCCGCGGAACAGGCTGCATCAAAACGCGTCGCCTCGGAAGCCGGGGCCGTGGCAGCCGGAACGGACAGCTCGTGGTGAGAATGACGCCGAAGATCGTTTGCGACGGCCGGAACGCCCTCCGCCCCGGGGCAGCGCCGGAGGGCGGCTTTGCCGCGTGCGTCGGGACGAACCGCCGGGGCGGGTGCAATTGTCGAAGGTCTGGGTCGCCGCGAAGGAGCGCTGCCGGAGGGCGGTGCCGTCATGCCCGGCGCCTTTTCTCTGCCCGGCCCCCGGACGAATCCGGGCCGCCGCGCAGGTTCCGCGCGTCCGGCGGGCGCTTTCGCCGGTTGCAGAGCGGGCCTCTATGGCGTATGCTGCCTCACGTTCTTTTCAACATTCCTTTCCGGAGAGATTTCCTATGCAGCGTACCAGCATATGCGACGCTCTGGCCTCCACCGGGCCGCGCAACGGCGTGACTGTGTGCGGATGGGTGAGAACCCGCCGCGATTCCAAGGGCTTTGCCTTTCTTGAACTCAACGACGGCTCCTGCCTCAAGAACCTGCAGTGCATTGTCGACGAGGGCACGCAGGCCTGGAACAGCCTCGAAGGCGTGAACACCGGCGCGGCCGTCAGCGTGACCGGCGATCTTGTGGAATCGCCCGGCAAGGGTCAGAAATGGGAAGTTCACGCCGACTCCATGACGGTGTTCGGTCTGGCCGATCCGGCCACCTATCCGCTTCAGAAGAAGCGCCATTCCGACGAATTTCTCCGCACCATCGCACACCTGCGTCCGCGCACCAACAAGTACGGCGCGGCGTTCCGCATCCGTTCCGAGGCGGCGCTTGCCGTGCATGACTATTTCCGCGGCCTCGGCTTCTACTACGTGCATGCGCCCATCCTCACCGGTTCCGACTGCGAGGGTGCGGGCGAAATGTTCCGCGTGACCACGCTCCCCGTGGACGGCGGCCCGAAGCCGGAATCCGGCAACGTGTTTGAAAACGACTTCTTCGGCAAGCAGGCGAGCCTCACGGTGTCCGGCCAGCTTGAGGCGGAAGCGCTGGCCTGCGCGCTCGGCCGCGTGTACAACTTCGGCCCCACCTTCCGCGCCGAACATTCCTACACGCCGCGCCACGCCGCCGAATTCTGGATGGTCGAACCCGAAGCCGCCTTCAACGACATCTGGGACAACATGGAACTGGCCGAAGGCCTCATCCGTCACGTGGTGCGCCACACGCTGGATCGCTGCGCTGACGACGTGGCCCTGTTCGACAAGTTCGTTGCTCCCGGCCTCATCGACGGCCTGCGCGACATGGCGGAAAAGAAGTACGCCCGCATTGCCTACCGCGATGCCGTGAAGCTCCTTCAGGAAAGCGGAAAGAAGTTTGAATATCCCGTGTCGTTCGGCACCGATCTGCAGACCGAACACGAACGCTTCCTCGCGGAAGAGTATTTCCGCTCCCCGGTGACGGTGTACGATTATCCCAAGGACATCAAGGCGTTCTACATGCGCATGAACGACGACAACGAAACCGTGGCCGCCATGGATCTGCTCGTGCCCCGCATAGGCGAGCTCATCGGCGGCAGCCAGCGCGAAGAGCGCCTCGACAGGCTCACCGCGCGCATCACGGAACTCGGGCAGAAGCCCGAAGACTACTGGTGGTATCTTGATCTGCGCCGTTTCGGCAGCGTGCCCCATTCCGGATTCGGCATGGGCTTTGAGCGCATGATCATGCTGCTGACCGGCATTTCCAACATTCGCGACGTGCTGCCGTTCCCCCGCACCACGGGGTCTCTGGAGTTCTGATGAGAGTCATGACCGAACGCCGCAGGGCGAAGATTGAAAAGGTGCTCGCGCAGCGCCAGAAGGGACTCACCCTTGTCATGGACAACGTGTGGGATCCGCACAACGTGTCGGCCATATACCGCAGCTGCGACGCCTTC
Source organism: Mailhella sp. (assembly GCF_057866825.1). NCBI lineage: Bacteria > Pseudomonadati > Thermodesulfobacteriota > Desulfovibrionia > Desulfovibrionales > Desulfovibrionaceae > Mailhella > Mailhella sp. The sequence goes on along the minus strand of NZ_DBMAHT010000010.1, from coordinate 21,290 downwards.
GGCGTGCCGGAGGTGCACCTTTACTACACCCAGTGCGCGTTTCCGCAGCTGAGCCGCAAGACGTCGGCTTCGGCCTTCAAGTGGGTGAACACCGTGCGCCACTCCAGCAAGGAGGAACTCATGGCGTGCCTGCGCGCGCAGAACATGCAGGTGCTTGCCACGAGCTGCTCTCCGGCGTCGCGTCCGCTCACCGCGTACGATTTCACCCGTCCCACGGCCATCATCATGGGCAACGAGCACGCGGGCGTTTCCCCGGAACTCGTGCCGCTGGTGGACGGCGAGGTGTATATTCCCATGTACGGCATGGTGCAGAGCTTCAACGTGTCCGTGGCTTCGGCGCTCATGCTGGCGGAAGCCTCGCGTCAGCGCGCGGCGGCCGGTATGTACGAGCACAGACTCTGGTCCGACGAAGAATATGAAACGCGTCTGAACGCCTGGCTGGAAAAGGCCTAGCGTGTGGCGCACGCCGTTTTCGGCGCGAGAAAAGGCCCGCTTCCGCAGGGGAAGACGGGCCTTTTCTCCGTACGGACGCGCTTTTCCGTCTCTTTCCCTCCCGCAGACCATTGCCAAGGGCGCGGGTGCGGGATAGAATATGTTCGTTTTGTGACGAATGCCTTTTTGCGGAGTGTTCATGCTGTTCGACGACATGCGGTCTCTTCTCGCCCGTGCCAGAAACATTGCCATCATAGGAGCCAAGGACAAGCCCGGTTCGCCCGTGGATCACGTGGGCCGCTACCTGCTCAATGCCGGATTCAACATTCAGCCCGTGCATCCCGTGCGGCGTCAGGCCTGGGGCATTCCCGCGGTGCGCAGCATCGCCGATCTTCCCGGTGTCGGCTTCGAGCCGGACATCATCTGTCTTTTCCGCGCTCCGCAGTACTGCGAGGCCCACGCCCGCGAAACCCTCACGCTGCCCCGCCTGCCCATGATATTCTGGATGCAGGAAGGCATACGCAGCCCCGAGGCGGGGCGTCTCATGGCCGAAGCCGGCGTGAAGGTGGTGGAGGACCGCTGTCTGGAAACCGTGCATGCCGCGCTCTTCGACGATACGACCGAAACCTTTTCCTGCACGCGCTGCGGCAAATGCTGCGAAGGGCGCGGAGGCATCGTGGTGGGGCCGCACGATCTGCCGCGTCTGTGCGCCTATTTCGGTCTTCCGGCCGAAGAGGTGCTCGCGCGCTACACGGAAAACATCGGCGGCAAGCCCACGCTCAAATGCGGCGACGACGGCTTCTGCCTGTTCTTCGAGGCCGGAAAGGGTTGCGCCGTGCATCCGGCCCGGCCGGACGTGTGCCGCGCCTGGCCGTTTTTCCGGGGCAATCTCGTGGACAGGGTGAGCTTCGACATGGCAAAGGAAGACTGCCCCGGCATACGTCGCGAGGTCTCGCACGAGGATTTCGCCCGCGAGGGGTTTCGCTATTTGAACGACTACAAGCTGCGCGCGCGGGACATTCTGCATGAGGGCCGCGCCCTCATTGTGGACGAGAGCGAACTGCCGCCCGGAGCGAGGCGCTGATATTTCCCTTTCCGCCGAGCGGAAAGGGCCGCCGAAAGGCGGTATGGATGGGGTTGCCGCGGCGTCCTGAGGGCGCGGCGACAGAGGTTGTTAATGATAATGGCGGCATCGACAGGATGATTCCGCTCTGCGTGCATGCCGCAGGCATCCACGCAGGAAGCCCGCGGGGAGGAGATTCCCCGGGCGTTCACGCGCAAACGCGCCAGAGGATTCTGATGAATATTCTGATTTTTGGCCCCAACGGCAGCGGCAAGGGCACGCAGGGTGCTCTTCTCATGGAAAAATACGGCATTCAGCACATTGAATCCGGCGCTGTTTTCCGTCAGCACATCGGCAACGGCACGGAGCTCGGCAAGAAGGCCAAGGCCTACATCGACAAGGGCGAGCTCGTGCCCGACGACATCACCATTCCCATGGTGCTGGACATCCTCAAGAATCAGGGCGACAAGGGCTGGCTGCTCGACGGCTTCCCCCGCAACATGGAACAGGCCCGCAAGCTTGACGAAGCCCTCAAGGCCGCCGGCATGAAGCTCGACTACGTGGTGGAAATTCTGCTGCCCCGCAAGACGGCCCGCGAACGCATCATGGGCCGCCGCCTCTGCGTGAACAACAACAATCATCCCAACAATATCTTCATCGACGCCATCAAGCCCAACGGCGACGTCTGCCGCGTGTGCGGCGGCGCGCTCAAGACCCGTCCCGACGATCAGGACGAGGCCGCCATCAACAAGCGTCACGACATCTACTACGACGAAAAGAACGGCACCCTCGCCGCGGCGCACTACTTCAAGGATCTCGCCGCCAAGGGCGAAACCACCTACATCACCCTCGACGGCAGCGGCACCATTGAATCCATCCGCGAGGATCTGCTTTCCAAGCTGAAGTAGCGGGAATTTTCCGCCGCTTTCCGAAGGCCCCGGGGCGCATGCGTTCCGGGGCTTTGTCGTGCCTTTTGCGGGCGCAAAAAAAGGCCTCTCCGACGGGCGGGGAGGCCTTTCATGCTGCTTGCTTACGCGCCTACTTCACGCAGGCGGCGGGCTTTGCGGTGCTCACGCTGCCGGTGCGGCAGAAGTGCAGGAACAGCGCAAGGCAGGAAAGGGAAACGATGATGCCGATGATGGTGGACGCTTCCATGGAAAGACGGAATCCGATGGGCGCATAGCAGATGTAGGCCGTGCAGACCGTGGTCATGAACACGGCGGGAATGCTGGTGATCCAGTGCAGGCGTCCGTGCCTGGCGAGCCACACGGAGAAGGCCCAGAGGCTCACGCAGGACATGGTCTGGTTGGCCCAGCCGAAGTATCTCCAGATGATGGGGAAGTCCAGCAGGGTGAGGGCCACGCCGCCGCAGAAGAGCGGAACGGCGGTGAGAATGCGCTTGGTCACGTTCTTCTGATCGATGTGGAAGCGGTCGGCCAGCATGCCGCGGGCGGCGCGGAAGGCGGTGTCGCCGGTGCTGATGGGCAGAAGCACCACGCCGAGAATGGCGAGAAGGCCGCCCACCGGTCCGAGCAGGGTGATGGCTATCTGCTGCACCACCACGGTGGGAGCGCCCTTGGGACCCATGGCCGCGGAAAGCGAGGCCGCGTCGGGGTAGAAGGAAAGGGCGAGGGTGGCCCAGATGAGGCCGAGCAGGCCTTCGGTGATCATGGCGCCGTAGAAGACGCGGCGGCCCTGCTTTTCATTGGTCATGCAGCGGGCGCGCAGGGGAGACTGCGTGGCGTGGAAGCCGGAAATGGCGCCGCAGGCGATGGTGATGAACAGGATGGGCCACACGGGAGTGTGGGCGGGGTGAACGTTGGTGAAGAAGTCCGTGTTGGGCAGAATGGTGTAGCCCTTGGCGAACAGCGCCACGATGAGACCCAGCGCCATGAAGATGAGCATAACGCCCACGATGGGATAGAAGCGGCTGACGATGCGGTCAAAGGGAATGATAGTGGCGACGAAATAGTAGGCGAAAATGATGACGCTCCACGCCAGCGTGGGGGCGGACGGGAACAGATTGGTCAGAAAATGCGGGAACAGGTTGGCCAGCAGGGCGGCAGGCGCCAGCACGAAGGTGGCTCCCACCATGACCATGAAGATGATGGTGAAGCATTCCATGAAAATTCGCGCGCCCGAGCCAAGGTTGCGGCCGATGATCTCGGGATAGCTGATGCCGTCTTCACGGATGGAAATCATGCCGGCGATGTAGTCGTGAACCGCGCCGGCGAAAATGGAGCCGAAGACCACCCACAGCAGGGCCACGGGGCCGTACAGAGCGCCGAGAATGGTGCCGAGGACCGGGCCGAGTCCGGCGATGTTGATCATCTGGCTCATGTAGAGCTTCCAGAGGGGCATGGGTTCAAAATCCACGCCGTCCCTTCTGGTCATAACGGGAGTTTTCCGGGACGCGTCGGCCCCGAACACATGTTCCACAAAGGCGCCGTACACGGCATAACCTGCGATGAGCAGCGCACAGCAGCCAAAGAAATAAAGGGTGCCAAACATAACAGATCCGGCTTTCGCCGGCCCTCCAGTGCCCTCTCCAACAGGGCGAGTCTGTTCCCCGGTCGTGTGCGGCCGGGGAAGGTGAACGTGTTCCGTTTCGGGGAAAAACGGAACCGGCAGTCGAAGGATCGGATGCGGGCGATACTTTTTCGCCTCGGAAGCGTCGAACAGGCTGTCGCTGTCTTGCCGTTCTGCCGGGCGCAGGGAGAACCGCAATTCCCTGCGGCGCGGTAGGTAATGGAAAGTGCTCCCGCCCGCAGGGATTGTCAAGCCATCATTTTAATAAAACTTTTTTGTACTAAAAAGGGGGTTGTGAAACAAAAGAGCGCCGGGCGCGCGAGGCCTCGGAACAGGACGGAATCAGGGGAATTTCGTCGAGTCTTTTCAGCAGGTTCCATAATGCGGGCTGCCGGGGGCTGCCTCTTGGGGGAGCACCGGGCGGTGCGTCTGCGGGCAAGGCGCGTGCTTCGGCGTGACTTCGGGGCGGATGCCTCTGAGCGGGACGCTGGCGCGGAAGTTCTTGTGCGGGGAAAATGGAGCATGGGAAAGGGGCAAGGGCGGAAAAGTCCGGGCGCAGCTTGCCGTCGCGGGAAAACGCTGGAAGCCTGGCTGATGCGCTCTTTTGCCGCATTGTGTACTTCTTGTCGTCACGGGGGAGCTGCGTCAAAACCGCGCGGCAGTGGAATGATGCCGTCGTGCCGAAACCTGTTCCATGTTCCGCACTCGGCGGCAGAGCGGGGGCGGCGAGGTTGGGGCAGCCCCCGGCGGCGCGTCGGGAGAACGAGGCGCGCTCCGGGCGAATCGCCGCCGCGAAAAAGGCTCCTGCCGGGCCCCTTGTCCGACCGGAAAACGACGGAACAAGGTGCATTTTTTCCTGTTTCTTCGGCGGGGAGGCGGAAAAATGGATTGACAGAAAACACGGCCAATGAAATTCTTTTGAAGAGCCCCTTGTGCTGCAAGGGTGCGGGACGGTTCCGACGGCCGACCGTGCCTTCCGGCGCGCAGGCCGGCTGCGGACTGAAACAGTACTGGTTCAAGGAGAATATTATGAAGTTTGATCTGGTCATTCATGTGAACACCAACGATCCCAACGTGTTCAGACTGGCGTTCAGCCAGGCTGCCAACTACAAGAAGGAAGCGCTGCTCAAGCGTCATAAGATTTCCCCTCTGGACATTGCCGCCAAGGCCGGTTTCATGGCGCTGGACGAACCGGAGACGTTCAAGCTCATCATGGTGGTGAACGGCCCTGCTGTACAGCAGCTTGTGAAGGAAAACGTCGAACTTCTGGGCAAGGCGCAGGAAGCCGTGGCCAACGGCCTGAAGATTCATGTGGGTCAGTGCGCCATGAACTCCTACCATGTGGAAAAGGACATGCTCTGGTCCTTCGTGGAAGTGGTGCCTTCCGCCACGCTGGACCTCGTGCAGCTTCAGAATTCCGGTTTTGCCTACATGAAGGTGTAACCCATCTGATTTAAAATATTTTTTCATGGGGCGGAGCGTTTTGGCGCTGCCGCCCTTTTTTTATGCTTCAAGGCGGATTTTCCGCGGCAGGGCGGCCGGAAAAGAAGCGCAACAAGTTGCCGAACGCCGTTGACAGGGCGGAAAAAGCGTTCTATAGCAAAAGACAATAGGGAATTATATATTCCATTTTTTCTAACTATTAAAAATAGTTGTCATTCAACTCCCGCTTCTGCCATGACGCCGACCCTCCGTTTTTCCGCCGTATTTTTCGACCTGGACGGAACGCTTGTTGATTCCGCGCCGGACATTCTCCATCTGATTCGTCAGGTGCTCATGGATGCGGGACTTGATGTGCCCCCCATGGATTTTCACCTCATCGGGCCGCCGCTCGAAGAGATTTTTGAAATCGTGGCGCCTTCGGTGTCGCCCGAATTCCGGGCGGAGCTGGTGCTGGCCTTTCGCGCGCTTTACCGTGTGGACGACTACGCCCGCAGCCGCGTGTTTTCCGGCATTCCCGGGCTGCTGCGCTCGCTCAGGGAACAGGGCGTGCCCGCCTTTGTGGCCACGAACAAGCCGGAAAAGGTGACGCGGCGTCTTCTGGATCGCAAGGGCCTGCTGCCCCTGTTCACCGACGTGGCCAGCCGCGATTCCGTGGAGGGCCGCAGCCTTTCCAAGCGCGAGATGCTGGACATGCTCATGGCGCGGCACGGACTGAGCGCGTCCTCGACCCTGATGGTGGGGGATTCCAGGCTCGACATTTCCGGCGGCCGTGAGGCGGGAGCGCGCACCGCGGCGGCGCTGTACGGCTACGGTCGGAAGGATGTGCTGCTTGGGGAAAAGCCCGACTTCGTGGTGGAAGACGAGGGCTGGGAACACATGTACGCGTGGCCGGATGACAGGCAGGAGTTCAATGATGTTTTTCGATAACTTCCATCAAGTGAGAGCGTAGGGTATGATGTCAGCACAGCCGGTTTGAATGAAGCGCTGATCAGAAAATATAGACGAGAGCAAGATCGAGAGAATATCAGGCTCAATAAAAAACGGGCAGAGAATACACGGATCCGTTCAGTCCGAAGCAGGGAAAGTTCCTTGAAAGCAGGTTACGATTCAACGTCCATGGAAGCTTGAACCGTTGAAATAAAACAGGGCGCCGAGTCGGACGTGCAAGCCGACGCCTGTAAGGCGCGAGTAAATAACAAAAACTGGCATGGCTGGACAAGCCATCCGTGTTACGGGAGGCCTCTAAGCGCTCGGAACGCGCGGCAAGCCTTCTCGCAGTCCGCGCTGCCGTCATCTTGGCCATTTAGGCGTGCAAAAAGGGCGTCGCTCCCTTTCGGGGAACGACGCCCTTTGTCGTGCTTGATGTTCAGGCTCAGGCGATGGAGGAGCCGCTCGGCGCGTCGGCCGTGAGCAGGGAGAGGCCGCCGTCGAATTCGGCGGTGAGTATCATGCCCTGCGATTCAATGCCGCGCAGCTTGCGCGGAGGCAGATTGGCCACCACCACGACCTTCTTGCCCACGAGGTCTTCGGGCTTGAAGTGCGCGGCAATGCCGGACACGATCTGCCGGGGCTTGTCTTCGCCGAGGTCCACGTCGAAGCGCAGCAGCTTGTCGGCGTTGGGATGCTGTTCCGCGGCGAGAATGGTGCCCACGCGAAGGTCGAGCTTCTGGAAGTCGGCAAACTCGATGGGAGCCTTGGGGCCGGTTTCCGCGGGAGCGGCCTTGGGAGCGGGGGCCTTCTTTTCCTTCTTGGGCTTGGCAGGTGCCTCTTCCTTTTCCATTTCGAGGCGGGGGAAGAGGTTGGAGGAGGCCGCGATTTCAAGGCCGGTGCGCAGGTGCATGCGATAGTGCAGCACGTCGTTCAGGGCGGCTTCGGAAAGCGGGCCCTGCGGACGGCCGAGCTGCGCCTGCATGGTGGCGGAAGAGGCGGGCATGACGGGCCAGATGAGGTAGGCCACCTTGTACATGTTTTCCAGCAGCGTGCGGATCACGGTGCCGAGGCGTTCGGTGTCGCCGTTCTTGGCGAGGGTCCAGGGGGCCTGTTCGTCCACGTACTTGTTCATGGCGCGCACGGCGGTCCACAGGGCGTCGAGAGCCTGCGAGAAGCGCAGTTCGCCGAAGAGCTGCACGAAGTTGGCGGCGGCGTTGTCCGTGGTTTCGGAGAGAATGTCGTCGGCTTCAAGCTGATTGCCGAGCGCGGGAACCTTGCTCGCAAAATACTTGGCGTTCATGGAGAGCACGCGGCTGAACAGGTTGCCGAGGTCGTTGGCGAGGTCGGCGTTCACGCGGGTGATGATGGCTTCCGGCGAATAGGAGGCGTCGGAGCCGAAGTTCATTTCGCGCAGCAGGAAATAGCGGAACGCGTCGAGGCCGAAGTGCTCGGCGGCCTTGAGCGGATCGACCACGTTGCCCAGCGACTTGGACATCTTGGTGTCCTTGACGAGCCAGTAGCCGTGGACGTTGAGATGCTTGTAGAGGGGCAGGCCCGCGGCCATGAGCATGGTGGGCCAGAAGATGCCGTGGGGCTTCAGAATGTCCTTGGCCACGAGATGTTCGCCGGGCCAGTATTTTCTGTAGTTGCCGGATTCGTCGTTTTCGTTGTCGGGCCAGCCGAGGGCCGTGATGTAGTTGGCGAGCGCATCGAACCACACGTAGCTCACGTAGTTCTTGTCGAAGGGCAGCTCGATGCCCCAGGTGAGGCGCGACTTGGGACGCGAAATGCACAGATCTTCCAGCACGCCGCCTTCAAGCATGGCGAGGGCTTCGTTGCGGTAGCGCTCGGGACGGATGAAGTCGGGATGATCGAGGATGTACTGACGAAGCTGATCCTGATACTTGGACATCTTGAAGAAGTAGTTCTTCTCGCTGATGTATTCGGGCTTGGTCAGGTGCTGGGGGCAGAGGCCGTTTTCCAGTTCCTTTTCGGTGTAGAAGCGTTCGCAGCCGTAGCAGTAGTGGCCGCCGTATTCGCCGAAATAGATGTCGCCCTTGTCGTAGAGGCGCTGGAGCAGCACCTGCACGGCCTTCATGTGATCGGGATCGGTGGTGCGGATGAAGCCGTCGTTTTCAATGCCGAGCTTGGGCCACAGGTTGCGGAACACGCCGGAAATGTCGTCCACGAAGGCCTGCGGGGTCACGCCGGCGGCGGTGGCGGCCTTGACTATCTTGTCCCCGTGTTCGTCGGTGCCGGTCTGCATGCGGGCGTCTTCGCCGAGCATGCGGTGAAATCTCTTGAGCGTGTCGGCCACAATGGTGGAATACGCATGGCCCAGATGAGGGCGGGCGTTGACATAGTAGATGGGCGTGGTGATGTAGTAGGTTTTCACGGGAACTCCTGCTGAAAGAGCGTTGTTTCTTTGTCGTGCCGGCTGGCTTCGCCGGAAAAGGGGCCGCAGGGCGTTTGCTACTGCGCGCTCTGACCGGAGGCGTCGTCGTTCGAGGCGTGTTCCTTCGGCTCGCGAGCGGGGCGGGAACGGCGGTTTTTGTCGTGCTGCTCCTGATGGTGATGCGGACGCCTCCTGCGATGCGTGGCCTCTTCGGAATTCATCATGCTGGGCTCGTGGGACACGGGCTGCGGCGCGCCTTCCACGGGTTCGAGACCGGCAAGGTCGTCGTCGAGGGTTTCGGGCGCGGCGGAAACCACCATCATGCCGTTGCCGTTCTGGGGCTTCTGTTCCTTGGCGGAAGGAGCGGGGGGCACTTCGGAGCGCGTGGGCTTGAGGGCCTGCCAGTCTTCGAGGCTCATTTCCGTTTCCTGACCGCCGTCGGGCAGCACCACCACGGAATTGCGGAACATGTTGCTGCGAAGCACGCGCATGGGGCCTTCGGTGGTCTGATAGCGCTTGCCGAGGCGCGGGCAGCTTCTGTGAAAGGCGTCGTAATTTTCCTGTTCGTAGCTCAGGCAGCACAGAAGTCTGCCGCAGATGCCCGAAATCTTTGCCGGATTGAGGAAGAGATTCTGTTCCTTGGCCATTTTGATGGTGACCGGCGCAAACTTGTGCAGATAGCGGCGGCAGCAGCACACCATGCCGCAGTTGCCGAGCGCGCCGAGCATCTGGGTTTCGTGGCGCACGCCTATCTGACGCAGTTCGATGCGGGTGCGGTACTGCCGCACGAGATCCTTGACCAGATCGCGGAAGTCGATGCGCGTGGGCGCGGTGAAGAAAAAGACCATCTTGCTGCGGTCGAAGAGAATTTCCACGTCCACGAGCTTCATGTCGAGCTTGCGGTCGGCGATGCAGCGGCGGCAGAACTGATAGGCTTCGCGGGAAAGCACGGCGTTGTCCTGAGCGGCGAGCTTTTCCTCTTCGGTGGCGCGTCGGGCCGAGGGCATGGGCGCGGCGTGATCGTCGTCCTGTCCGTTCTCGTCGGAGTCCGAGCCGCTCATGCTCTGCACGGCCACGTTGGCCGCCTTGAGCACGTGTTCCAAGTCTTCCTGCCAGGGTCTCTGCCAGACCACCTGACCGCAGTTCAGACCGCGTTCCGTCATGACCATGGCGCTTTCGCCCACGGCGAGGGGAGCGTCGTCCCCGGTGTCGTGCAGGCAGGCGAGCACCTGTCCGTAGCGGCTGAAACGTATGCCTATCGTTTGCTTCATAATGACCGAGAAAATTTTTAGGATGAAAAAAGGCGGGCAGGGCCCGCGGGGAATCCTGGGAAGGATACCCTTCCGGGAAAACACTTGTCAATGCCCGAAGGCGCGCTGACGCGCTGTTCCCGGGCCGGGGAGCGCGGCGCGGGAGTGTCGCGGACGCGGGGGGGCGTCTTCGCGCGGGACGGAGGGGGAAGGCGCTTCGCCGCAGGAAGGAGAGGCTCACGTCGAAGAGACGGGCGAAGCCCTGAGACGGGAGCAATTCGTTCCCATCGCTGGCAGGATCAGCGCATATCGGAGAGTCTCTGCCGCGGGGCGGGAGTGTTGCCTCTGCGAAGGAGAGAAGTCGGCGTTGTGGCCTGCGCCTGCACCGGGTGGCGAAGCCCTGCGGCGGGCGAGGGGTGAGCCGTCAGATCCGGCCGGAGGGGACGCCGCGGCGCTCGCCGCGCGGCCTGTTCCCGGCGCGGGGGAGCCATGCTGCCGACGTGAAAGCGCGCTGCCTGCCCGGAAGATGCTCGTGCCCGCAGCGTTGCCTGGCCGGGTGATGTTCGTCGGAGGGCGGCGCGCCCTGCGGAAAGACACGCCGGGAGACAGGACGCGCCGGGCGAAAAGCCTCCGCCTGAAAAGGCGTCAGTGAAGCGCCGGGGAGTGTTCCGCCGGAGCGGCAATGGTCACTTCATGCACGATGCTCGACGTTCCGTGCGCAGGTATTTCCATCTTCCATTCATAGCAGGCATGTTCTTCGTTGAGCTCGGGGGCAGGGCGGCTTTTGGTCCTGGCGCTCATGCGCGCGTCGCGCAGAATGGGAGCGGGGCTTTCCACGCGTACCTCCACGACGCAGTCGTGACCGCTGTGAATGTCTGCCTTCCAGCGCCGCTGCCGCGCCTTCATGGAGGCCGGAACGTCGGCGTCCGTGGCGGAGAGTTCCTGCGTCGTTGCGGAAACAAGCTGATCCACGCCGAAGAAGATCTCCTTCCGGGTCGCGTTCAGGCGGAATAGGCCGCGCGCGTTTTCCATGCCGTTCACCACGAAGACGGCCTGTCCCGCAGGCAGAAGCGGCAGCGCTTCCGATGCGGGAGTTGCCGTGAAGTAGGCCCGCGAGTCCTGAAGCGGACGCACGAGCCGGCAGAATTCGGCCGGAAGCTCGCAGGTTGCGGCGAGGCGCGTGATCTCTCCCTCGGCGGGAACGTTCAGGCGTCCGAGCGGCCAGTAAACGCCCGTGGCGTGGCTTTGCGCGTCTGCTGCGCCCGCTGCCTTGGCGGCCATGATGTTTGCGGAGCCCAGAAGAGGGCGTTCATCGCCTTCCGTCCACATCGGCAGGGCGGGCGGCTCCACGCGGCGCGCGTCCTCGGCGGAGGCGAGCGTCACGTCCACGTTCTTCCAGTCCGCGCCGCTGTCCTGACGAAGCACGGCGTTCATGACGATGCGCACGAGTCCCGTCTTTTCTTCGGCCGATACGCGGTAGCTCGGCTTCCAGGACGCGCCGGGCAGAAAGTAGGTCCAGCGCGCGGTTGCCGGGCCCTTTCCGTCGATGACGAGCTCGCATTCCTGCACGGCGTTGTTGTGGCTGCCGAGCGCCTTCATGCGCGCATTCAGATTCTGAACTTCCTTTTCCAGCGCTCTTTCGCGCGCGCAAAGTTCCGTTTCCTTCTGCGTAAGATCGGCAAGGCGAAGACGCGTTTCCTGCGCCAGCGCTTCGAGCTCCTGCCCGTTTTCGGCGGGAGAGGTCGGCGGATCGGCCCAGAACCGGCGCTCGGCGGACACGCTTTTTCGCTCGGCGCTCACGCGGGAGAGCTCGCCGCGCACGTTTTCAAGCTCGCGCTGAAGCGTTTCCATGGCCGAAGATGGCGTCTGCCTGACGCTGAGCCTCGATTCCAGCACGACGCCGGAGGAGAGCGACACGGAAAGACTTTCCGCATCCGCGCCCGCCGGAAGGCTGAGAACGACGCGGCTCTCGGGATTGACGGTCTCCTCTTCCGTGACGAGCGCGCCCGCGGGGTACAGCACCACGGAAACGGGTTTCGCCTGCGCGTGGGCAGAGGCGAGAAGCAGCGCCGCAAGAAGAAGGAGACGGAGTTTCATGATCAGTCCTCGCTGAGTATGGCGTTCAGAAAGTCGCGTCGTTTTTTGCGTTCTTCCACAAGGAAGGCTCCGGTGATGGAGGCCGGATTCTCCATGATTTCCTCGGGCGTGCCGGACGCGATGATGGTGCCGCCGTTTTCGCCGCCGCCGGGGCCGAGATCCACGATGTGATCGGCGGAGAGAATGACGTCGGTGTTGTGCTCGATGACCACCACGGTGGCGCCGCGATCCACCAGACGATGCAGCACGTTGATGAGCTTGCCCACTTCGTGCATGTGCAGGCCGGTGGTGGGTTCGTCGAGAATGTATAGGGTGCGCGGCAGGGACTTCTTGCCGAGCTCGCGCGATATCTTGATGCGCTGCGCTTCGCCGCCGGAAAGCGTGGTGGCCGCCTGTCCGAGGCGCAGGTAGCCGAGGCCCACGTCTTCGAGCACGCCGAGGCGGCGTTCAAGGGCGGGGTAGCTTGAGAAGAATTCCCTTGCTTCATGCACGGTGAGGTCGAGCACTTCGGAGATGTTCAGATCCTTGTAGCGCACTTCGAGGGTTTCGTGATTGAAGCGGCGGCCCTTGCACACGTCGCAGGTGACGAAGATGTCGGGCAGAAAGTGCATTTCCACGCGTATCTGTCCGTCGCCCTTGCAGGTTTCGCAGCGCCCGCCGGACACGTTGAAGCTGAAGCGGCTGGCGGTGTAGCCGCGCTTTTTGGCGTCGGGGGTCATGGCGAAGATTTTGCGTATGTCGTCGAACACCTTGGTGTAGGTGGCGGGGTTGGAACGCGGCGTGCGGCCGATGGGCGTCTGATCGATGGACACGATGCGCTCTATCTGATCGAGGCCCTCCACGCCCTTCATGGGGCCGGGCTGTTCGGTGCGCAGGCCGCAGTGACGCGCCACGCGGCGGTAGAGCGTGTCGATGACGAGCGAGCTTTTGCCCGAGCCCGACACGCCGGTGACGCAGGTGAGTGCGCCGAGGGGAATGGCGCAGTCGATGTTCTTGAGGTTGTTGGTGGTCACGCCGCGCAGGGTGAGGAACTTTTCGGAGCGGCGTCTCGTTTCCGGCACGGGAATGGTGAGGTCGCCGCGCAGGTAGCGCGCGGTGAGCGAATCGGAATGCCTGAGCAGTTCCTTCACCGTGCCTGCGAACACGAGCTCGCCGCCCTGCGAGCCGGAACCCGGGCCCATTTCGAGCACGGTGTCGGCCTCGCAGATGGTGGCTTCGTCGTGTTCCACCACGAGCACGGTGTTGCCGCGCTTCTGGAGGCTGCGCAAAGTGCGGATGAGCCGTTCGTTGTCGCGCGGATGCAGGCCGATGGAAGGTTCGTCGAGCACGTAGGTGACGCCCACGAGGCCGGAGCCGAGCTGCGAGGCAAGGCGTATGCGCTGGGCTTCGCCGCCGGAGAGCGTGACCATGGAGCGGCCGAGGGTGAGGTATTCGAGGCCCACGTTGACCATGAAGCCGAGGCGGAAGGTGAGTTCCTTGATGAGCGGCTCGGCGATGATGGCGTGACGCCCGGTGAAGGAGAGTCCCTTCACCCATTCAAGGGCGCGTTCGATGGAAAGGTTGCAGAAGTCCTCGATGTTGAGGTCGTTCACGCGCACGGAGAGGGCTTCCTTGCGCAGGCGCGTGCCGTGGCAGGTGGGGCATTCCACTTCGTAGCTGTAGCGGCTGAGAATGTCGCTCCAGGCGTCGCCGCGCTTCATGCGCTGCTCAAGCAGGTACATGACGCCCGGCCAGTGCGAGGTGGAAAGCGGTTCCGAGCCTTCGTCGCGGTTGAGGCTCGTGCCGCCCATGAAGTTGCGGCGCAGGCTGCCCGTGCGGGTGATGCCGCCGGCCTCGCCGTTGAAGAGGGCCTTTCTGGCCTTGTCGGAAAAATCCCTGAGGGGAGTGTCGAGGGTGAAGCCCTGGCGCTTGCCGAGCGCTTCGAGGGCCTTGCCTATTTTGGCCATGAAGTAGGGCGAGGAGAAGGGAGCAAGCGCGCCCTGGCGCAGGGAGAGCGATTCGTCGGGAGCGATGAGGCCTTCGTCGAAGGCCACCACGGTGCCTATGCCGAGGCACTGCGGGCACGCGCCCTGCGGACTGTTGAACGAGAAGAGCTGCGGCGAGGGCACGGGGGCGCTCACATGGCAGCGGGGGCACACGGATTCGGTGGAATGCACGACGTCGGGCTTGCCGGGCACGCTCACGATGACGCGGCCCTTGCCGTAGCGCAGGGCGAGTTCCACGGAATCGGCAAGGCGGGTGCGCATGTCGTCCTTGATGACGAGGCGGTCCACCACAAGATCGATGCTGTGCTTCTTGTTCTTGTCGAGCGCGGGAGCTTCGTCGAGATTGCAGATCTGCGGCTCTTCGCCGAGCGTGGCCACGCGCACGCGCACGAAGCCTTCGGCGCGCAGCTTCTTGAAGCGGTCGGCGTGGGTGCCCTTCTGCAGTTCCACGAGCGGAGCCATGAGCATGATGCGCTCGCCTTCGGGCATGTTCATGATTTCGGCAATGATTTCGTCGGAGGCGTGGGCCTCGATGGGCGCGCCGCAGTGCGGACAGTACACCTTGCCGAGTCTGGCGAAGAACACGCGCAGAAAGTCATAGACTTCCGTCACCGTGCCCACGGTGGAGCGGGGGTTGTGCGCGGTGGTCTGCTGTTCCAGGGAAATGGCGGGGGAGAGACCCTCGATTTTGTCCACGAGGGGCTTGTCCATCTTGGGCAGAAACATGCGCGCGTAGGTGGAGAGCGATTCCACATAGCGGCGCTGACCTTCGGCGTACACGATGTCGAAGGCCAGCGTGGACTTGCCCGAGCCCGAAGGCCCGCACACGACCACAAGCTGATCGCGCGGAATATCGACGTTGACGTTTTTGAGATTATGCTGACGGGCTCCCTCGATGTGGATGCAGGGGCCCGCGGATTTCGTGGGGGTCATGATGGTCCTTGTTGTTCGAGAAAAAAGCGGAAAAAGGCGTCGGTTCAGCGCCGGCCCTTTTTCAGAAGGGTGACGCGGCGCACCACGTTTTCATAATAAGGATCGTGTTCGGTAATGGCAACGGAGCGCTCGCGGCGCTGATTCATGCGCATGAGGATGACGTCGAGCTTCTGCATCTGCCGCACCTTTTCCGCGCCTTCGTCGCAGTGTTCGAGCAGGTCGAGAATGGTGTTTATTTCCTTGCGGTCGGCAAGTTCGGGCGGCAGGTAGCCGGCGTTTTTGAGCACCTTGTAGGCCATGCGCAGCTCGCCGGGCACGGCGCTGTCGTCCTCGAAGTTCAGGGGCTTGCCTTCGCCGGGAAGATGGTCGAAGGCGCCTTCCTTCTGCGCGGCCTGAATGCGGCGTTCGGCCTGGCTGGCCATGAAATGCAGGAAATCTTCCGCCATGCCTTCCTCCCTTGGATTCGTTTTGTCTATACGCCGGAGCGCCGTGTTTTTCAATGATCGGAACAGGGCGCGCCTGCGGGAAACATGGCGCCAAAAGGAGCAACAAGGCCCGGAAAGGCCCGGAGCAGGCATCCTGCGATGAAGCGGGAAAAATAAAAAAAAACGTCCGGAGCCGGGAGCGCGTGCGGGAAAATGTTCCGGAGGGAGCGCGCACCGGGCGGACGTGGGATCAAGGGGCGGCGGAGCGACCGAAGGCCGCTCCGCCGCGGAAGGAGAGGAGGGAAATGTGGTCCCTGCGCCGGCAGTGTGTGGGGGGGGATCCGGCGCAGGGGAATCCCGCAGGGCATGTGCGGGAAGGCTTGTGTCACCGGGCCAGATAGCGCCGGTAGTCGATGCCGTATTTTTTCATCTTGTAGTAGAAGATGCGGTAGGTGATGTCGATGTCGCGCGCGGCCTGATGAATGTTGCCGCGGCTGCGCACCAGCGCTTCTTCCAGTCTTTTCTTTTCGAGCTGTCCCACTTCTTCGTGGAAGCCCAGGGCGCGGCCGTTCGTTTCGGCGGGAGCGTCTTCGGCCACGGCGGCGCGCAGCGCCGGCGGAAGATGGCAGGGGCAGACGAGTTCGCCTTCGCACAGCAGCACGGCGCGTTCCATGGCGTTCTGCAGTTCACGCACGTTGCCCGGCCAGTGCCAGGCGAGCAGGGCGTCGGCGGCCTGCGGGGACAGGCGCTTGGCCGGACGGCCGTAGCTGCGGGAGAACATGTGCAGAAAATGTTCCGCGAGGGGCAGAATGTCGTCCTTGCGTTCGCGCAGCGGCGGCAGAAACAGCGGAAACACGTTGATGCGGTAGTAGAGGTCTTCGCGGAAGAGGCCCTTGTCCACCAGCTTTTCCAGAGGCTGATGCGTGGCGCAGATGAGGCGCACATCCACCTTGACCGGGCGTTCGCTGCCGAGGCGCACGATTTCTCTTTCCTGAATGGCGCGCAGCACCTTGGCCTGCGCGGGCAGGGAGAGATCGCCTATTTCATCGAGAAAGAGGGTGCCGGTGTCGGCCTGTTCAAACACGCCGCGCCGCGCCTGCTGCGCGCCGGTGAACGCGCCCTTCTGCCAGCCGAAGAGCTCGCCTTCCACAAGGTCGGCGGGCAGGGCGGCGCAGTTGAGGCGGATGAACGGACGCGAGGCACGCGTGCTGCACTGATGGATGGCCGAAGCCATGAGTTCCTTGCCCGAACCGGATTCGCCGCGCAGCAGCACGGTGGTCTGACTCGGAGCCACCTGCGCCACGTGATGCAGCACATGGTTCATGGACTTGGAGAGCACCACGATGGAAGGCATGGCCTGCAGCACGGAGGGCAGGGGCCTGTCGTCCTGACGGGTGTAGTGGGTGGCCTGGCGCACCATGTCTTCCTGCAGGCAGGCCACCTGATGGCCCACCAGAGCGGCCACCACTTCGAGCAGGCGGCAGCGCAGCTCCAGAATTTCGTGATCGGCCATGGGGGTGTCCACGCTGAGGGTGCCCACGGTGACGTGGCCGGAATCCGGCTCGCCGGAGCGCTTCTGCGTGGTGACGGGCACGCAGATGAAGGCCAGCGTGCGGAGCTGTTCTTCACTTCTTTCAAAAAGTCTGTTGAGAAAGTCGGGGTGGTTCTTCATGCAGTCCACGATGATGGGCTTGCCTGAAGCGAACACCTGGCCCGTGATGCCCTTGCCCGGGGCGTAGGTGAGATGAGGAACGGAAGTCTGTCCCTCGGCCATGGAGAGGTGCAGACTTCCGTTTTCCGGGTTTTGTACCACGATGTGAGGGCGCTCGAAGGGCATGTCGCCGGAAAGAGAGCAGAGCACCCGGCGCAGTACTTCCCGGAAGGGGAGACCCGGTTCAAGGCAGTGTACGATGTGCCGCAGACTGTCGAGATAGGGTTCGAACGAGTTGGGAGAAATTTCGTGGTCGGGCATGGGAGTGATCCGTGGCGGGCAGAAGCCCGCGAGAAATGTTCAGCGGCGGACGCGCCGCGGGAAAGCGTTGCCGGGAGGATGCGTCCCGCGCCGGCAACGTGGCGCGGGGCGCGTCCGGAGCCGGAGATTATTTGATGACCTTTTCCAGCCGTTCAAGGGCGGCTCGGGTAAGTTCCGGAGTGTTGAAGGCGGTGAGGCGCACGTAGCCTTCGCCGCTCGCGCCGAAGCCGACGCCGGGCGTGCAGACCACGCCGGCCTTCTCCAGCAGCATGTCGAAGAAGGCCCAGGAATCGGTTCCGCCGGGCGTTCTCAGCCACACGTAGGGCGAATGCACGCCGCCGAAGGCTTCGAGGCCGAGCTTGGCGCAGGTTTTGAGCATCATGTCGGCGTTGCTCTGGTAGATGCCGAGCACGGCCTTCATCTGGGTTCTGGCCGGTTCCATGAAGGCGGCTTCGGCCGCGCGCTGCACGATGTAGGGGCAGCCGTTGTACTTGGTGCACTGGCGGCGCAGCCACATGTCGTGCAGATGCAGCACGGTGCCGTCGGCGGCGCGGGCCGTGAGCTTCTTGGGCACCACGGCGTAGCCGCAGCGCAGTCCCGTGAAGCCCGCGGTCTTGGAAAGGCTGCGGAATTCCACGGCCACTTCGTCCGCGCCGGGAATTTCAAAGATGCTGCGCGGAATGGATTCGTCGCGGATGAAGGCTTCGTAGGCCGCGTCGAACATGATGAGCGAATCGTTCTTCTTCGCGTATTCCACCCATCTGGTCAGGGCGTCTCTGTCGAGCACGGTGCCGGTGGGATTGTTGGGGCTGCACAGATACACCACGTCCACGCGCTCTTCGGGCAGGGCGGGGCAGAAATTGTTTTCCTTCGTGCAGGGCAGGTACACGATGCGGCTCCAGCGGCCGTTTTCATGCACGCCGCCGCGGCCGGCCATGGCGTTGGAATCCTCGTACACGGGATAGACCGGATCGGTGAGCGCAATGACGGCGTCTTCGCCGAAGAGTTCCTGGAAATTGCCCACGTCGCTCTTCGCGCCGTCGCTGATGAAGATTTCATCGGCGTCGAGATTCACGCCGCGGGAGAGATAGTCGTGCTTGAGAATGGCTTCGCGCAGGAAGGCATAGCCCTGTTCCGGGCCGTAGCCGCGGAAGGTTTCGGCGCGGCCCATTTCGTCCACGGCCTTGTGCAGGGCCTCGATGACCGCGGGAACCAGCGGCTGGGACACGTCGCCGATGCCGAGGCTGATGACGTCGGCCTCGGGGTGCTTTTCCTTGTACGCGCGAACCCTGCGGGCGACTTCGCTGAACAGATAGTTGCCGGAAAGGCCCGCATAGGCGCTGTTGATGCTGCGCATGATATTCTCCAGTTCTCCGGCGCGGCCGGAGCGTTTGGTGCGTTTGAAAGACGGAGCCGTTTTTCACAAGGCTCCGCCGGAAGAAGGGGAGCGAAGCGCTCCCCCCGGTCAGGCGGTTCAGCTTCGTTCCGGCGCACATGCGCCGGAACGGAAGGGGTCAGGCCGAAGCGCCTTCCACAGGAAAGGTCATTTCCGTGTTCTTGTGCATGGTCCACACGCCGCAGGGGCACACGCCCGCGCACACGCCGCAGCCTATGCAGCGTTCGGGGTCGGAAACGTAGGCGAAGATGCCGTCCATTTCCACGCGGGAGATGGCCTTCTCGGGGCAGGACTGCAGGCACATGCCGCAGTCGCGGCAGGAGCCGCAGCTCACGCAGCGGGAATAGTCGTCCGCGGGATCGGGCAGATCCGCCTTGTGAACACGGGAGAAATATTCCAGGCTGAGGCGGGAGGAGGCCATGTCGCGCGAATCGACCTTGGGAGCGGGCTTGCCCATGAGGTAGGCGTCGGCAGCCTTGGCCGCCTGCGCGCCGGAACCGATGGCCGTCACGAGCAGACCGGGCTTCACCACGTCGCCCGCGGCGAACACGCCGGGCAGAATGCTCATGTCGTCGCCGGGAACCACCCAGCTGCCGCGGAAGGTGCGCACGCCTTCGGGCAGGAAGTCGATTTCCGGCTCGTCGCCGATGGTGATGATGACCATGTCGCCGGGAACAAGACGACCCTTGTCGTCGATGATGCCTTCGGGCGTGATTTCCTTGGTCATGAAGGGCCACACGAGCTTGCCGCCGAGGGATTCGATGTGGGCGATTTCCTTGGCAAAGGCCGCGGGCTTCTGCACGTCGACGCAGGTGACGTGCTCCGCGCCTTCGGCATAGGCGCCTGCCGCGGCGTCCATGCCCGCGTTGCCGCAGCCGATGACGATGACGTTCTTGCCCGTGACGGGATGTTCGCCCTTGTTCACGGCCTTCATGTAGTCGATGCCGGGAACGATGCGTTCCTTGCCCGGCCAGTTGAACATTCTGGCCTTGGTGCCGCCCACGGCCACCACGACGGCGTCGTTTTCCTTGCGCAGGGCGTCGAACTTTTCGCGGTCCACGCGGCAGGAGGTGACGAAGCTCACGCCCATGTCCTCGATGCGGCGGATTTCCGCCTCAAGCACGGAGTGATCGAGACGCTCGCGGGGAATGACCTGTTCGATCTTGCCGCCCACGACCTTGTCGGCTTCGTACACGGTCACGTCGTGACCCTTGCGGGCGAGCTGCCAGGCCGCGGAGAGACCGGCCACGCCGGAGCCGATGACGGCCACCTTCCTGCCGGTGCGCACGGAGGGCTTCTCCACCTTGATGAGCGCCGATTCGCGACCGAGGGGTCCTATCTGAATGGGCGAGTCGATGCGGCAGCCGCGGGTGCAGGCGTCCATGCAGGGGTTGGGGCACACGCCGCCGCACACCGAGCCGGGGAAGGGAGAGTAGTCGAGCACGAGGCGCAGGGCCTCTTCGGTACGGCCTTCGCGCAGCAGGTTGTAGCGCTTCTGTGTGGGAATGCTGGCCGGGCAGGCGTACTCGCAGGGAGCCGCGGTGGCGGCGTTGTCCCAGGATGGCACGCGCAGGCGGAAATCGCCGCGCGCCACCAGACCGTTCACGCGGAAGTCGTCCTTCACCACGTCGCTGAAAATGCCGCCCTTCACCCATTCCTTGGCGTGATAGTCGGAAACGCTCATGCGGGTCTTTTTGTGATCGCCGCTCTTGATGGGCAGAAGCTTGCGCCATTCGCTCCAGCAGCTGAGCGTTTCGAGCGCGGAAGACTTGTCCACCGCGTCCAGGAAGTTCTTCAGACCGGCGGAAAGGAAGGCGATGTCCGCCTCGTCGAGATCATGCACGGCCACGTCGTTTTCGGCGTAGGAGCCGGGATTGCCGCGGAAGTACACCACGCCGCCCACCATGCCGACGCAGGCGCGCTCGCCGAGCACGGAAGCGCCTTCGGGGGTGTCGAGGCCGCAGACCACCATTTTGCCGCCGCCCATGAATTCGCACGGGAAGGAGCCGGTGCCGTCGAGAATCCAGAGTTCGGGCTCGGAGTAGAGCGGATCGTGCTTCATGAGCGAGCCGGAACGGGTGCCCGCGCGGCCGCCGATGTAGATGACGCCCGATGCCGCGCAGTGACCGGCGGTGTCGCCGGCGTCGCCCTTCACGGTGATGCGCGCGCCGGAGTTGAGCCAGCCCACGTCGGCGGGGGCGGAGCCTTCCACCACGATTTCAGTGTGATCGAGGCCCATGCAGCCCACGCGCTGACCGGGATTGGTCACATGGAAGCGCAGGGTGCGGCCTTCGGCGTTCCAGAGCGGGCCGCCGATGTCGTGCTGACCGGACGCATGGATGTCGAATTCCGTTTCGCCCCGGGCCACGGCCTCGCCGATGGCCAGCAGCAGATCCTGCGTGGACATGCGTTCGTGCTGAACAAGAGTATCTATGGAAAA
>NZ_DBMAHT010000009.1:0-35597 GCF_057866825.1 Mailhella sp. | reverse complement strand
TTTGGTTATCGATCGACTGTCGAGTTTTTACGGGAAGACGGGAATCTCTTTCTGTTGCAATTCATTTGACAATCTGCCTCAAAAGGTGTCCCTCCTTCCCCCGGCACAATCATCTCACCCTCTCTTCCTCTTTCCTTTCTTCATGTTCGCGTAGTGTTTCTTCACGAAGAATTTATCATGACTTCACAGGGGAGTTATGGTTGTTGTCCATAGTGTCGGCAGCTGAAAACAACACTGGAGGAAGTTATGAAAGCTACCGTGATGATGCCGCTGTGTCTCGGCATGGCGCTTCTGACCGCAACTGCTCAGGCTGCGCCGTCCATTTATCCTGTGGACACTGCGCGTTTCCTGGGAACATCGAAGTTCGACTTCAAGGTGGAATTCGACCGCGAACTCAGCCAGTCCGACATCGACGTGCGCATCAACGGCAAGAGCGTTGCCGACGTATTCGGCGCCAAGCCGGAATTCATCAAGAACGAGGAAGGCAAGGGCTCGGCCATCATTCTTCGCAACGTTTCTCTGGCTCCCGGCAAGTATGCCGTTTCCGCGAAGGACGGCAAGGAAGAAGCGAGTGCCAAGTGGGATGTGTACGGCACGCCGGAAAAGGCCAAGGCCAAGAACGTCATTCTTCTCATTGCCGACGGCCTCAGCATGGGGCATCGCACCGGCGCGCGTCTGCTTTCCAAGGGCGTGACCAACGGCATGTACAACGGTTATCTTTCCATGGACACGCTGCCCTACACCGGCATGCTCGGCACCTGCAGCGTTGACTCCATTGCCGCCGACTCCGCCAACACCGCTTCCGCCTACATGACCGGTCACAAGTCCAGCGTGAACGCCATCGGCGTGTACGCCGACCGCACCAAGGATCCCTTTGACGATCCGCATCAGGAAAACATTGCCGAGCTGCTCCGCCGCAAGACGAACAAGTCCATCGGCATTGTTTCCGACGCCGAAATCGAAGACGCCACGCCTGCCGCCGTGGTGTCCCACACCCGCAAGCGTTCGGAAAAGGCCGCCATCGTCGGCATGTTTGCCAAGATTCGTCCTGAAGTGCTCATCGGCGGCGGTTCCGCCTATTTCCTGCCGCGCACGGTGCCCGGTTCCAAGCGCAAGGACGAAAAGGACTACGTGGAAGACTTCCGCAAGGCCGGCTACACGCTGGCCACCACGCGCACGGAACTTGTGAGCGTCATGGACAAGAATCCCGATCGTCTGCTCGGTCTGTTCCACACCGGCAACCTCGACGGCGCGCTCGACCGCAAGCAGCTGAAGAAGGGCACGGTGTCCAAGTTCCCGGATCAGCCCGACCTCACCGATTCCATGAACGCCGCGCTCAAGGTGCTTTCCAAGAATCCCAACGGCTTCTTCCTCATGCTCGAAGCCGGTCTCGTGGACAAGTACACGCATCCTCTCGACTGGGAACGCGCCATCTACGACACCATCATGTTCGACAAGGTGGTGGCGCAGGCTCAGGCCTTCTGCGACGCGAATCCCGACACCCTGCTCATCGTCACCGGTGACCACACCCACGCGCTCAGCATCATCGGCACCGTGGACGACAATCTGCCCGGCGAACTCATGCGCGACAAGGTGGGCATTTACGGCGCGGCCGGCTATCCGAACTACAAGGACGAAAATGGCGACGGCTATCCCGACGACGTGAACGTGTCCAAGCGTCTTGCCGCCTTCATCGGCAACTACCCCGATCATTACGAAACCTATCGCCCCAAGCTGGACGGCCCCTTCGTTCCCGCGGTGAAGGATGAAAACGGTCACTACATCGCGAACGCCGCCTACAAGGACATTCCCGGAGCGCAGTTCGTGCCCGGCAATCTGCCCCGCACCGAATCCACGGGCGTCCACGCCATCGACGACCTCGTGGTGGGCGCGAGAGGTCCGAACGCCGATCAGATTCACGGTTTCATGAACAGCACGGAAATCTTCCGCATCATGGCCGAAGCCATGGCCCTCGGTCACTGATGACGGATGGGGAGGGAAGGCATGTGTCTTCCCTCCGCGACAACAGGGCGCTCCGAATGTTCGGGGCGCCTTTCTTGGAATCCGCTTCGTTTTTCGACGCGCGGCCGAAGCGGGGCGGCCCCGGAAGCAAAGCATGCCGGAGCGGCCCGGGGGAACGAAGACGTTCCCGGCGCGCAGACATAGAGGATTCGGAAGCCTTTGCGGAACGCAGAAGCTTCCGAACGAATCAGAACCTTTTGCCCAACGGACATGGATATGAAAATTTGGCTGACCGTGCTGCTTTGTCTTGTGCTTTGCGTGCAGACGGCGCGGGCGGAAGAGGAAAACCGCCTGAGCTTCGACGAACTGTACAGCGGAGGCGGCGCGCTGGGACTGCGTTTTTCCGACAAGGTGCTGGCGTTTGAAGGCAAGCACGTCGTCATCCGCGGATTCATGGCTCCGCCGCTGAAGGCGGACGCCGACTTTTTCGTGCTTACCCGCGAGCCTGTGGCGCTGTGTCCGTTCTGCCAGTCCGACGCCGACTGGCCGGACAGCATTCTCGTGGTGTACCTCTCCGAGAAGCAGCGCTTCGTGCAGAACAACACCGTCATCGAGGTGGAAGGCGATCTGGAAGTCGGCTCCTGGACGGACGAGCACACCGGCTTTGTGAGTCAGCTCAGGCTGCGCAACGCCACCTTTCACAAGCTGTGAGGCAGCATGGAAAACGATCTTCATCTGCGGAACATCCGCTACAGCGTTCAGGACGGCGCCGGGGTGCGGCGCGTGCTGGACATCCCAGAACTTTTTCTGCCCGGCGGCACGCTGGCGGGCATTTACGGCGATTCCGGCTCGGGCAAGACGTCGCTGCTCAATCTTCTGTGCGGTCTGGTGCTGCCCGATCCCTGTCAGGGCTGCGAGCTGCGCTGGGGCGACGACGACCTCACCACCATGCCCGAAGGGCGGCGCGATGCCTGGCGGGGCCGTCACGTGGGCATGATCTTTCAGGATTTTCAACTTTTTCCGCAGCTTTCGGCCATGGAAAACGTGCTGTTGCCGGCCACGTTCCGAAATTTTTCCATTCCGGAAGACGTGCGCGACAGAGCGCGTGATCTGCTCAGGAGGCTCGGCATCCGCCGCACGGATGTTTCCACGGGCGTGTTTTCCCGGGGCGAGCAGCAGCGCGTGGCCATGGCCCGGGCCGTGCTGTTCCGCCCGTCGGTACTGCTTGCCGACGAACCTACGGCCAGCCTAGACCGCAGCAACGCGCAGCTCGTCACCGACGAACTCGTGGATCTCGCCCGCTCGGAAGGCTGCACGCTGCTTGTCGTGACCCACGAACAGGTGCTCCACGGCAGAATGGACAGGCGCTACCGTCTGGAACGGGGGCGTCTGCTCTTTGGGCTGGAGGACGATCTGAAATCGAAATGAGCCTATGTTCCCGGCGGAATCTGCTTTCTGAGCGTCGGGGTTCTTTTGCCGGAAGGGCATCCGTCTCGTCCGTGCTTCGGGCGGGCGGAATGACAACACGCTTGCAAGGTGACGTATGAATCCTTTTCTTTTTCTGCGCGGCGAGTTTCGCCGTTCCTGGGGCGGAGCGCTGGCGCTGGCCCTGGTGCTGGCCTTTGCGGGAAGCCTGAGTCCCGCGGTTTCCATGATGGAGCGCTCCATCCGTTCCGGCATGGCGCAGGCGGCCGACGCCTTTGATCTGCTCGTGGGCGCGAAGGGCAGCGCCGTGGATCTGGTGCTGGGGGCGGTGTATCTTCGACCCGAGCCGCTTCCGCTGCTGCCCCTCGGCACGCTTGAGGCCGTGAAGGAGCACGGCGGCGTCCGCTGGGCCGCGCCGCTGGCTTTCGGCGACCGCTGGCGCGATTATCCTCTGGCGGGTACCTCGTCGGAGCTCGTCACGCTGGGGGGCAAGCGTCCGCTGGCTTCCGGCCGCATGTTTCTTACGGGCGACGAAGCCGTGGTGGGCGCGGGCGTTCCGCTCAAGGAAGGCGACGTTTTTTCTCCGAGTCACGGCAGCGTGGCCGAAGCCGCGCTGGACGAAGGCGGCAGGAGCGCCCACGATCATTCCTTCCGCGTGGTGGGGCGCATACCTGCCACGGGCACGCCGTGGGACCGGGCCGTGGTGGTTCCCATCGAGGCGCTCTGGAACATGCACGACGCCGGAAAGGGATCGGGGCGTTGTTCCGTGGTGGTGGTGAAGCCCGTCACCGTGGCCGACGCCTACCGTCTGCGGAGTGCGCTGAACGGGCCGGAATCGCAGTCCGTGTTCACCGGCGAAGTGCTGACACGGCTTTTCGGCACGATGGAGCAGATGCACGACGTCATGATGCTGCTTGCCTCGGGCGCGCAGGCCGCGGCGCTGGCGGCGGCGCTGGTTTCGGGATTTTTCGCTGTGGCCATGCGCGTGCGGGCATTGGCGCTTCTGCGGGCGCTCGGCGCGTCGCACGGCTTTCTTGCGGTGAGCGTCTGGCTCATGGTGTCGGGCGTGCTTTTTGCAGGAAGCGCGCTCGGTCTGGGACTCGGCTGCCTGATGGCTTCGGCGGCGAGTTCGTGGATTCAGGCGGAAACCGGCGTGGCGCTGACCGTGACGCTGACCGCGGGGGACGCTCTTGCGGCGCTGGCCGCGGCCGGATGCGGCTGCCTGGCGGCGTTTCTGCCCGCCTGGTTTGCCTGCCGTAGAACGGCCGGAGAACTGCTGCGCTCGGCTTAGCCGATCACCGGGAGCAAAAATCAGGATCCGGCGTTTTTCCGGAAGACGCCGCGGGGGAACATGGCGCGGGCAAGCGGAGCCAGGCCCGCGGAAAGCCGCGTTTCGGCTTCGCCCGCCTGAGCGCGGCGTCCGGGAAAGGGAAAAGCGCCGAGCATCGTTTCATGGGGCGCGGAAAGGCGCGAGGGATACCGTCCGACGTCGGACGAGTGCGCCGTTCCGCACCTGCGGCCGCAGCCGCCGAGGGATGGGGCATGGCCGCGTCGGGCGTTTGTCCGGCGCCGGCCTTGCGCGGCCGCAAAAAAAGGGGGCTTTCGGGCCCCCTTTTCCTTTCGTTTCGGTTGTGTTCGGAGCAAGAGTTCGACGCGGCACAAGAAATTTTCGCCGGGCGTAGAGGCGTGATTGTCTCTGCCGGAGAACTTTTTGCCATCGTTCAGGGGCGGAGCGGCGTTGCCCTGATTTCGCAGCATTTCCGGGAGCTGCCGAGCAGGGCCGGATTGCGACCCGGCGCATGACCCTAGCCCGGCGCTTTGCACAACGCTCCGCGTTCGACCGGAGAGCTTCGGCCCGCGCGTCGTCTCTTGCACCGGGGCTTTGCGCCTGCGGGGCGCAGGTGCTCCGATTCACGGCGGCGCTACTTTTTCAGAGCGATGACGTCCAGATCGTCGGGCACGTACACGCCGCCCCGGAAGGCCTGACGCGCTTCCTCCGTGTAGCGTTCCTTGCGCAGCGAAGGCGGCGTGCGGTCTTCGGTGTGCCAGAGCACAAGATTGCGCACATGGTGTTTGCCCGCGAGCAGGGCGGCTTCGCGCACGGTGCCGTGACCGATGATGTGCGGCCGGAAAACGCGCGAATCGGCGTCGAGGCAGAAGGCTTCGTGAAGGAGCCAGTCCGCGCTTTCCAGATAGTGGCCGCATGCGGGCTGACAGGGTTCGTCGCCGGTGCAGACGATGCGCTGCCCGTCCGGGCCTTCCATGTGGAAGCCGAACTGCTCGGCCTTGCGCGAGTGCGTGTTGAAAAACGTGACGGTGTGCCCGGCGATGGAGCGCTGTTCGCCGTCCTTCACGGGCACGAAGCGGATGCTGGTTCCCACCGTGGAAAACTGCTTTTCGCTGAGCGTGAACTGACAGATGGAGCGCAGCTTTTCCGAAAGGCGGCTGTGACAGTGGATGCGCAGAATGTCGCTGCGCTTTTCCCGGAGAAAGAGGGAGGCGGTCATGCGCACGAGCCAGATGACCCCGAGAGAGTGATCGATGTGTTCGTGCGTGACGAAGATATCCTTGATGTCGAGAAGGGAGACTCCGGCCTTCTCCAGCTGAACGAGAATGCCGTTGCCGCCCCCGCCGTCCACGAGCAGACCGCCCTGCGGCCCCTGAAGCATGAAGCAGGTGTTGTAGTAGCGCAGCGCGTTGGCTGCTCCCGTGCCGAGAACGATGAGCCTCTCCATGGAGAACCTCCTTGTCTTCTTATTCACGATACGAAGCGCCGGGCGCAGCGTCAAGAAGCGAAGGTCGCGGGGAGCGGACTTTGCTTGAGAAAGTCGGGCGGAACGCCCGCATGACGAAGCAAAAAGCCCGCACGCAGCGCCGAAATTTGCTGCAATGAGTAATCTTTCTTTTTTATTCTAAGTGGTTGACCTGATCTTTTTGCGGGCCGATGATGAAGGCTCCGTGGGAGGAGTCATGCGCAATCTTGTACTGCCCGTGAATCATGGAGGCCCGGCGCTCTGCCTGCTGCTTCTTGCCGTTGCGGCGAGCGCCGCAGAGTCCTTTTTCGTTCAGACGTACTCCATTCATCACGCGCTGACGTGGGAGAGCGTGCGAGGCACGATCAATGCTCCGCTGCTTTGCATCGACGTTCTTTCGCCGCTTGCGCTGGCCCTTCTTTCCCGCAGTGTCTTTGCGCTTTTTCTTGTGGGGCAGACGGCGATCAGCGCCGTGGTGCTGCACTACGGCAGCTTCTTCTACAACACGCTCACGCTTTCCACCATCTACCATTCCATGCAGGGGCTGTCCTATCTCGGGGGCTCCGCGTTCGTGTTCGTCAAGCCCGGTCTTCTTTTGCTTCTCGCCTTCGTTCTGGCCGTCAAGCTCCTCCTCGTCCGGCTTTCCGCCGCGCCCGTCATGCCGCGCTTGTGGAACCTGCGGGGCGTGGCGGCCGTGATCTGTCTCATGCTGGTGTCGGTCACGGTGTTCTGGGAGCACGGCCGGTCGGGCATCCTTTCGCTCTGGACCGGCGAGGGGCCGCATCGGACGGCCGTCGACCGCCGCAGTCAGGAAGGCGCGAAGGAGTCCGTGCGCAGCCTCGGCTATCTGGCCACCTGGGCCGGGGAGTGGATGGGCGGCGTTTACAGGGATACCAGTCTCATCTACGCCGAAAAAAGGTGCCCGGATCCCAACGTGCGTTTTCTGGAACGGCATCCGGGGAGCGTCGATGCCTGGTGCGGCTGTCCGCTGCCGCCTCTGTTCGATCGCGCGGCGCTCATTCAGGTGGAAAGCCTCGACTACGCCGCGCCGTTTCTGATCGTCAACGGCGAGCGGGTCATGCCGTTTCTGCATTCGCTTCTTTCGTCGTCGCTGCTGCTCAGGGCCTTTGCGCCGCACAAGGTGGGCTCGGCCAATTCCGACTATGAACTTCTGAACGGCCGCGTGGCGGATCAGAACGTCATGTATTATTCCTACATCCGCGAGTACCCCGACAGCGTGATCCGCGAGGCGGCGGCCATGCGTCCGGCGGTGTTCCACGGGCTGGAAGGCAATCTGTTCAATCTTCGCGAGGCGTACCGGCTCATGGGCTTCGACAGGACGTTCTTCAAGGAAGAGCTGACGGAAGAAGGATACCCGACAAGCCGTCTGGCCATGGAGCAGGTGGCGGACGAGCATGTGCTGGACGCGGCGGCGCGGTATCTGGAAGAGGGAGAGGGCAGGGCGGTGTTCGTGGTGACCATGAGCAGCCATATTCCTTTTATGGAGCCGCGGCCGCTGTTCGGGCCGGGACGGGGCATGTTTTTCCGCTACATATCGTCGCTGCGCTACGTGGACGAGTGCCTGGCCGACTTTTATGCCAGACTGCCCGAAGGCGCGCTGCTGGCGCTTTGGGGCGATCACGGCAGCGACGTGTCCTACCCTTCGGACATGACGCCGAACGGCAGGCGCGTGCCCTTTCTTCTGCACGTGAAGGGAAACGACGCCTGGATTGCCGGAAAGGAAAACGACGTTCCGCAGCGGGAGTTCACGCTGTGTTCGCTTTCCTGGCTGCTGCGGGCCGTGCTGCGCCGCGCCTACCCCTGACGTTCACCCGGCTTCAGCACGGCGAGCGCGAGGGCGAGGCCGAGCAGGGCGGCGTAGAGCGCGCAGTACAGCTCGCGCCGGGCGTGCCGGGCCATGACGTCGGGCCTTATGTAGGCCGCAAGACCGTTTCGGCAGACGTCGTCGAGTTCCTGCCCGGCCCACGGAATGAGAAACAGCGTGCCGACAACGAGCAGGCTCGCGGCGATGAGCCACTTGCAGGCCACCCACGGATATTTCACGAAACCCCGGCTGGTACAGAGCGAGAAGGTCAGGCCCGTGAAGAAGGTGCCGAACGCGCCCGCGGGCACGAGAACGTACTGATTGATGACGGCCGAGGCACGGAGCATGCCGAAGAGATCGTCGTCCGAACCGGCGAGCGGGGCTTCGTGCATGAGCAGCAGCACACAAAGCACGCTGCCGAACCAGCACGAGACGGCCGCAAGATGCAGAATACGCAGAACAAGCTGTCCTTTTTTCCCGAGATGCATGGCGTCGCTCCTTACGCGTTTTTTCTTGAGATACGGAGGGCAGTTACCATGCACGGCAAAAAATCGGAATAATATTTTCCGGGGCGCGGACGCGGCGGGCGGGAAACCTGGGCTTTGTGAAAATGACGCTTTCCGCCCTCCTCGGGCCGGAGGTCGGCGCGCGGGGAAATTGGGCTTGACATTTGGGCCCGACGCGGGAAAACATACCTTTTTCTGACTGCTTTCGGGGCGGTCTCTGTACTTATGCCCCGCAAGGAATACCATGGCGCGTTCCGCGCCCGGAGGAAAAGCCTCATGGCTGAATATAAGAAAACGCTGAATCTGCCCGTCACCGGTTTCCCCATGAAGGCGAATCTGGTCCAGAAGGAACCGGAGATGCTGAAGTTCTGGGAAGAAAACAATGTGTTCCAGCGCATGCAGGACGCTTCCGGCTCGCGCGGCGAATTCGTGCTGCACGACGGCCCGCCCTACGCCAACGGTCACATCCATCTCGGCACGGCGCTGAACAAGATCCTCAAGGACATGATCATCAAGTCCCGCAACCTCATGGGCTGGAAGACCGGCTACATTCCCGGCTGGGACTGCCACGGTCTGCCCATCGAACACAACGTGGAACTTGAACTCGGCGACAAGAAGAAGGATCTGCCCGCGCACGTCATCCGCAAGCGCTGCCGTCAGTACGCACAGAAGTTCCTCGACATTCAGCGCAAGGAATTCAAGCGTCTCGGCGTTCTGGGCGACTGGGAGCATCCCTACATGTCCATGGATCCGGCCTACGAGGCCGTGACCGCCGCGGAACTGGCCACCTTCGTGGAACGCGGCGGCGTGGTGCGCAGCAAGAAGCCCATCTACTGGTGCTGCCACTGCAAGACCGCCCTCGCCGAAGCCGAAGTGGAATACCGCGACCTTTCTTCGCCCTCCATCTACGTGCGCTTCCCGCTGCCCGATCCCAGACTGAAGGACGTTTTCCCGAACGCCGACGTGTCCCGCGCCTACATCGTGATCTGGACCACCACTCCCTGGACGCTGCCGAGCAACCTTGCCGTGTGCGTGCATCCTGAATTCCGCTATTCCCTCGTGGAAACCGGCGGAAGCCAGTACATTCTCGCTTCCGAGCTCGTGGAAGGCTGCGCGAAGACCTTCGGCTGGACCGACTACACCGTCATCGGAGAGACCACCGGCGACAAGCTGGATCGTCTTGAGGCCCGTCATCCCTTCATCGACCGTCCTTCGCTCGTCATCAACGGCGAGCACGTCACCCTCGACGCCGGCACGGGCTGCGTTCACACTGCTCCCGGCCACGGCCGCGAGGACTACGAAGTCGGCATGAAGTACGGCCTCGACGTGTACTCCCCCCTCGACGACGAAGGCCGCTTCCTGCCTTCCGTGGAATTCTTCGCCGGCATGCAGGTCTTCGACGCCAACCCCGCGGTCATCGCCAAGGTCGAGGAACTCGGTCATCTGCTGGCCCGTCAGGACATCACCCATTCCTATCCCTGCTGCTGGCGCTGCAAGAATCCCGTCATTTTCCGCGCCACCACGCAGTGGTTCATCGGCATGGAGCCCAACAATCTGCGCGGCAAGGCCCTCGACGCCATCAAGAACAAGGTGAAGTGGATTCCTTCCTGGGGCCAGGGCCGCATCTACAACATGGTGGAATCGCGTCCCGACTGGTGCATTTCGCGTCAGCGCATGTGGGGCGTGCCCATTCTCGCCCTCATCTGCAAGGACTGCGGCGAGGTGTGGAACGATCCCGCCTGGATGCGCGACATCGCTTCTCGCTTCGCCACGCATCCCACGGGCTGCGACTACTGGTACGAGCACGACGTGGATGAAATCGCGCCCAAGGATCTGGTCTGCCCGCACTGCGGCGGCCGTCACTGGGAAAAGGAAGACGACATCCTCGACGTGTGGTTCGACTCCGGCACCAGCTTCGCCGCGGTCATGGAAAAGCGTCCCGAAGGCCGCGTGCCCGCCGATCTGTATCTGGAAGGCTCCGATCAGCACCGCGGCTGGTTCCACAGCTCCCTGCTGGTGGCCGAAGGAACGCGCGACATTCCGCCCTACAAGGCCGTGCTCACTCACGGCTACGTGGTGGACGGCAACGGCCGCAAGATGTCCAAGTCCATAGGCAACGTGGTGGCCCCGCAGGAAGTCATCGACAAGTACGGCGCGGAACTGCTGCGTCTGTGGGTCGCTTCCGTGGACTACCGCGAAGACATCCGCTATTCCGAAGAGATCATGAAGCGCCTTGTGGACGCCTATCGCCGCATCCGCAACACCTGCCGCTACATTCTCGGCAGCATTCACGACCTCACCCCTGAAACGCTCGTGCCCTTCGCGGACATGAAGCCCCTCGACCGCTACGCCCTGAGCCTGGTGGCCGCCTTCCATGAAAGCGCTGAAACCGCGTATCAGGAATACGAATTCCACAAGGTGTTCCAGGGCCTGCACGGCCTGTGCGCCACCGAGCTTTCGGCCTTCTATCTCGACGTGCTCAAGGACCGTCTCTACTCCTCGCTGCCCGACAGCGCCGAGCGTCGTTCCGCCCAGAGCGCGCTGTATCAGATGCTGCTCATCATGCTGCGCGACATGGCGCCCATCATGAGCTTCACGGCTGAAGAGGCGTTCCGCTACATTCCCGAGGCCCTGAAGCCCGTGGACGCCGAAGGCAAGCCCGTTGTCACCGTGTTCGCCATGCCTCCCGTGGACGCGACGAAGTTCCGTCTGTCCGACGACGAGCGCGGTGCGTGGGAAATGGTCATGGACATCCGCGCCGGCGTCACCCGCGCCATCGAGCCTCTGCGCAAGGAAGGCGTGATCGGCCATGCGCTCGACACCCACGTCACCCTGTACGTGGACGACAAGCTGCGCGCCGCCATTGCCGACAGCGGCGCCGACATGCGTTCGGTGTGCATTGTGTCGCAGCTTGACGTGGCTCCCTTCAAGGATGCGCCCGTGGACGCCTTGGCCGCCGCGCAGCTCGACGAGTGCCCCGGACTTGCCGTGCGCGTGAAGAAGGCAGGCGGCGAGAAGTGCGAACGCTGCTGGATGTACTCCGAGGAACTCGGTTCCGATCCTGAACATCCCACGCTGTGCCCGCGCTGCGCTGCGGTCATGAAGGAACTTGAGGCCAAAGAAGCCGGAGCCAAAGAGTGAAAGGGGCGGTGAACCGCCATATCGTCGTCTTTTCGGTGGCGCTGGTCTGGCTTGTGCTGGACCAGCTCACCAAGGCGGCCATAACGGCAGGCCTTGCCGTGGGACAGGGGTTTTCCGTCATTGACGGGTGCTTCAACATCGTCCACGTGCTCAACCGCGGCGCGGCCTTCGGCTTTCTGAACAGCGAGGAAACGAGCTGGCAGTTCTGGCTCTTTCTGGGAGCGGCGCTGCTCGTGACGGTCGTCATCGTGCATATTGCGCGCACGTCCGCCTACAGCCGCACGCTGTTCTTCGGACTGGGGAGCATTCTCGGCGGCGCTGCGGGCAATCTCATCGACAGGGTGAGAAGCCGAGCCGTGACCGACTTTCTGGACGTGTACTGGGGAGAATGGCACTGGCCCGCCTTCAACGTGGCGGACATCGCCATCTGCCTCGGCGTGCTTTTGGCCGGCGTGGTGCTGTTCCGGCAGGGGCGCGAAGACGACGGGGGTAAATAGCCGTGCTCATTTCTGACCTCAGCAGCGAGCAGCTGCTCATGCTCATCGTTCCTGCGCTGCCGAACATGTGGGCGCTCAAGCACGCCATGTACCACGACTTTCCCACCACGAAGGAAAAGTATCGCTGGATGATGGCCTGCGTGTTCGTGCCCTGCCTTGCGGGCGTGGCCTACTACTTTGTGGGCAGAAAGCACGCCAGCAAGGAAAAGGTGGACATCCGCGCCAGAATGGAGGCGGAACGGGCCCGGGCGGCCGAGGAAAAGGCGAAGGCCGAAGACTCGGCCTCGCTGAGCGCAGCGTCGGCGGAATCTGCCGGAGCGTCGGGCGAAAGCGCGGCCTTTGCGGGTGCTGCGGGTGCCGGAGCTCTTGCGTCTGCCGGAGAAGCGGCGGCAAAGAGCGAAGTTCTGACGACGGACGCCGAAACCTCTGCCGAAGCGCCTGCGGCGACGGACGGGAGCGCGGATGCGCGTCCGCGTCCTTCGGGAACGGCGAGGGCTGGCGACGACTGGTCCTTCGGCTGCCCCGACGACGTTCGGAAGCCGTGAATATTTGATAATTGTAAGACAGGGCCCCGACCGGCGGCGTCGTCAGAACGCGGCGTGCAGGAGCGTCATTTGCCGGCGGAGTTCGTATGCAACGGGGGCGGGCCTGGCCCGCGTCCTCATGAATCAGGAGAAAAGGTCATGGAACTTATGAAATGGGGCCGCAATCTTGCCCTGTTGTCCCTGCCTCTGATGCTGACGGCGTGCGTGACGAGCAGCGAGCATAACGCTCTTCAGGCCCAGGTCAATCAGATCAACCGTCAGGTGAGCAGCAGTCAGACCAATCAGGCCGACAGCTGGTCGCAGCTCATGGAACTGCGTCAGGAAGTCTCGGAACTGCGCGGTCAGATCGATACGCTCAACTACGCCCTGCAGCGCGCAGGCGGCGCGCAGAAGATGGCCGACACCCTCGCCGTGCATGATCGCGCCCTGCACCTTCTGGAAAGTCAGATGGCGCTGGATCTGCAGCTCGGCGGCGATCCCAACGCGCAGCCCGGCGTTCCCGGAGCCGACGGCGCGACGCCCGGCGCGGTTCCCGGCATGCAGGCGGCTCCCGCCGCCGCTCCGGCTGCCCCCGTGGCGCAGGCAGCTCCCGCCGCCGCTCCGCAGCAGCAGAATGTGGACATGGCGCAGGCCCTGTACGACAACGGCATGAAGTCGTTCAATTCCCGCAACTATCAGGCGGCACTGCGTTCCTTCAGCGACTTCACCAAAACCTACCCCAAGAACAAGCTGGTTTCCAACGCCTGGTTCTGGCAGGGCGAAAGTCAGTATCAGCTGAAGAACTACGCCGAGGCCGCCCTGGCCTATGAAAACGTGATTTCCGGCTATCCCAACAGCGTGAAGGCTCCGGCTTCCTACCTGAAGCAGGGCATGTCCTTCCTGCAGCTCAACAAGAAGGCCGCGGCCAAGCAGCGCTTGAACGAACTCGTGCGCAAGTTCCCCAAGGCTCCCGAGGCCACCCGCGCCAAGCAGGTCATCTCGCAGAACAAGCTGTAGCGCGGCGCAGGCGAAGGCCTGCCGTCGCTTTTCTGCCGCAGGCGCGGCAGTGCGCATTTTTGCCCTCCGCAAGGCGGAGACATGCTTGAAAGGCCCGGCGTCGCTGACGACCGGGCTTTTCTGCGCCCTGCGGGATGCGGGGCGGCCGCGTCGAGCCCGCCTTTTCCCGGATCGGACAGAAGCCGTCGCCTCGCGCGCCGTGCCAGGCTGCCGCTGCGCGCGGGGACCATATCAATGCCCAGCGTTCGGCCATCTACTACGGCGGAAGCTGCCCCTGTAAGAAGGGGAGAGCGAGGAGACGGAAAAGACGACGGCCTCTGCGCGCGGGCAGGCCATAGGTTGTAGAAGCCTCCCCACACGGACGTTGTGAACGTCGCCCGGGCGTCCCGGCTGTCTGCTGAAAAGCCGGGGCCTTTCTGCGGCGCAAAGTCCCGGAACGGCGCTGCATCCGGGGGAGCGTGGCCGCTCTTGGCAACCGGAGCAGAATCGGCTATGATGTTCCGTTTTCTCAATACAGCTATATCATTTTATTCTTTTATCAGGATTCGCAAATGTCGGATACCATAGCCAACGACGAGGAGCTTCACATAACCGCTCCCGAACATTCCCTGCCGCCCTGCGCGCTGGAAGAGCTGCCCGAAGCCATGCAGCGCGCCTGCGCCCGCGCAGGCTGGACGCGCCTCATGCCCGTGCAGGCGCATGCGCTGCCCTATCTCATGGCCGGACGCGACCTCATGGTGCAGTCCCGCACGGGCAGCGGCAAAACGGGCGCCTATCTTCTGCCGCTCATTTCTCTGCTCGATCCCGAAGTGAAGAAGCCGCAGGCCCTCATTCTCGCGCCCACGCGCGAACTGGCCAGTCAGGTGGAACACGAGGCCCGCACCCTTTTTGAAGACGCGGGTCTTTCCGTCGCCGCGCTGTACGGCGGCGTGGGCTACGGTCGTCAGCTTGAGGCTCTGCATGCCGGCGTTCAGGTCATTGTGGGCACGCCCGGCCGCGTGCTCGATCATCTTCTGCGCCGCACCCTTTCGCTCGACGCCCTGCGCGCTCTCATCTTCGACGAAGCGGACCGCATGCTCTCCATCGGGTTCTACCCCGACATGAAGGAGATTCAGCGCTATCTGCCGTCGCACACCATTCTGTCCACGCTTTTTTCCGCCACCTATCCCCAGCACGTCTTGAATCTCGCCGGAGAATTCCTGCGCGATCCGCAGATGCTCAGCCTCTCGCAGGGACAGGTGCATGTGGCCGCCATTCAGCATCGCTACGTGGAATGCGGCCGCATGGACAAGGATCGCACCCTGGTGCGCCTCATGGAAACCGAGAATCCCACCTCGGCCATCATTTTCTGCAACACGAAGTCCAACGTGCATTATGTGACCGCCGTGCTCAAGGGCTTCGGTTACAACGCGGACGAACTTTCCGCCGATCTTTCCCAGAACAAGCGCGAGGAAGTGCTTGAACGCCTGCGCGAAGGCAAGGTGCGTCTGCTCGTGGCCACCGATGTGGCCGCCCGCGGCATCGACATTCCCGCGCTCTCCCACGTGTTCCTCTACGAGCCGCCGGAAGACCGCGAGTCCTACATTCACCGCGCGGGCCGCACGGGTCGCGCCGGAGCCGCAGGCACGGTGATTTCCCTTGTGGACATCATGGAAAAGATGGAGCTTCAGCGCATCGCGTCGTTCTACCGCATCGACATGGAGCCTCTGGCCAATCCCACGGACGAAGAAGTGGCCGTCGCCGCCGGACGCCGGGAAACCGCGCTGCTCGACGCGCGCCGCAGAGCCTGCACCGGACTCCAGCTGGAACGCGCCCGCCGTTATCTTTCCCTGGTGAAGGAAATGGCGCAGAGCGACGATGAAGATCAGCTCATGCTTCTGGCCCTGCTCATGGACGCCGATTATCAGCGCAGCCTCGGCATGGAACAGACTCTGCCGAGACCCCGCGCCGAGCGCGAGAACGACCGCCGCTCCTCCCGCAGAAATCGCGGCAGGGACAAGGCCGAAGAGGCGTCTGAAGAGGGGGAAAAGTCCCGTTCGCGCCGCCGCAGACGCAGAAAGTCCGGCGACTCGAATGCTGCCGATGCTCCCGCCGCGGAACAGACCTCCGCTGCCGCGGATCAGGCTGCCGCTTTTGAGAATCAGGCTCCGGCGGAAGGCGTCGAGACCGCTTCCGCGCCGGAAGGTGAAGGCCGCAGACGTCGTCCCCGCCGCCGTCCCCGCCGCCGCGGCTCGGAAGAGGGCGCGCAGCAGGGCGAACAGAGTTCCGAACCTTCTTCGCAGGCGGGCGATACGGAGTAGAGAGCCGTGCGCATACCTGGCACGGTGGTAGATCCGCAGGCGGGCAGGGCCACGCCCGAAGCGCTGGTGAACACCTTTGAGGCGCTGCTTGCCGATGCGGATTTTGCCGCCTTTCTCAACATTCTCGGCACGGGCCGCTTCGCTTTTTCCGCAAGAAAGGCCATGCGGCCCGTGTTCACGGCGCTGTGCCTCGGCATATGGCGTCTGGCCCTGAAAAGAGCCGCGCCCGACAGCTGCGATGAGGCCTATGAACGCGGTCTCGCCGAGTTCTGGCCCAGGGTGAAGGACGCCGACTCCTTCATGGTGCTTGTACGCGACGTCGCCCGCTTTCTGCCCGAGCAGGGCAGGGAGGACTTCACCCCCACCGCGCGGGACATGTTCCGTCGCGCGGGCCGGGAGCCCGATCAGGCGGGACTTGTGGGCATGGCGCTCTTTCTGCGGCGCATGTACGATTATTTTTTAAACAACCTCATGTAACAGGAAACATTATGCCTCAGTACGGCGATCTCGTCATTCTGGCTTCTCCCCGCGGCAAGCGTCACATCTACCGCATCGAGGAAGGGCACGACCTGCACACGCAGGACGGCGTCATGCGCGCGGCCGACCTGGCGGCCTCCGAATTCGGCACGGAAGTGCGCACGGCCATGGGCGTTCCCTTCCGCCTTGAAAAGCCGCAGCTCTACGACCTGGTCATGGGCATCAAGCGGCAGACGCAGATCATGTATCCCAAGGACATGGGACTCATCTGCTTCAAGCTCGGTGTGGGCAACGGCCGCACCATTCTCGAAGCCGGTTCCGGTTCGGGCGGCTTCACCCTGGCGCTGTCGTGGTTTTCCGGCCCCAACGGCCACGTTCACAGCTTCGAGGCGCGCGAGGAATTCCACAAGCTTGCCAAACGCAACCTGGCATGGGCGGGCGTGGGCGACAACGTGACCTTCCATCTGCGCGACATCGCCGACGGCTTCGGCGTGAACGATCCCGACGTGTTGAACGGTCAGAAGGGCGACGCGCTCTTCCTCGACGTGCGCACCCCGTGGGAATACCTCGACGCCGCGCGCGAGGCCCTTGTGCCCGGCGCGCCCATCGCCTTTCTGCTGCCCACCATCGAGCAGGTGGCGGAACTCATCAAGGCGCTGGAAATCGAACCCTTTGAAGAAACCGAAGTGTGCGAAATCCTGGTGCGTCCGTGGAAGGTCGTGCCCGGACGTCTGCGCCCCGCCGACCGCATGAGCGCGCACACCGCGTTTCTCGTGTTCACGCGCATGCAGGAACGCAGCGCCGACTGGGACGCCCGCATTCCGCTGGGAACCCGCGAACGCAAGCAGGAAGCCGCCCGTCAGGCCCGGCTTGCCGAGGCCCGCGGCGAGGATCCGGACAGCGTGGATTACGAAATCTAGCCGCGAACCCTGAAGTGTCGGGCGCGGCGCTTTGACCGTGCCTCGCCTCTGCCGCGCGCCGAATCCTCTCCCCATCCGCGCCGAAGATCGTCCGCAGCCGGAAGGCGGCGCTTTCGCAAGGGGGCGTCGTTTCGTCTACGCCGTCTGCAAAGAGCGCATCGCGTCAACTTGTCACCACAACACGGGGAACGTCCCCGAACGCATTGTCATGAACATTACCATTCAGAATCTTTCCAAGTCATACGGCGGTCGCGACATTTTCCATGATTTTTCGCTGGATATCGTGGACGGCATGCGTCTTTGCGTATGCGGCCCCAACGGAACGGGCAAATCCACGCTTCTGCGCATGATGGCGGGCGTGGACGCGCCGGACGGCGGCCGGGTGATCATTCCGCACGGATGCCGCGTGGGATACGTGGAGCAGATACTGGACGAAAAAACGCTGGACGTGCCGCTCCTGGAATGGGTGCAGGCCGCGCTGCCCGACTGGGGCGACTTCTGGCAGGAATGGGAAAAGGCGCAGAGCGCCGGCGACGAGGCGGCCATGAACCGCCTCATGGCGCGTCAGCACGACCTTGAGACCCGCTACGGCTACAATCCCGAGCAGCGCGCGCAGACCGTGCTTTCGGGCCTCGGTTTTTCCAAGGAAAAATGGAGTCTTCCCATCCGGCAGCTTTCGGGCGGCTGGCGCGAGCGCGCCAAGCTTGCGCGCGTGCTCACCGCGGGCGCGGACGTGCTCTTTCTCGACGAACCGACCAACCATCTCGACCTTGAGGCCGTGGAATGGCTGGAAGAATTTCTCATGGACTTCAAGGGAATTCTGGTGTTCGTGGCGCACGACCGCGTGTTCATGGATCATGTGGGCACGCACGTATTGTACCTCGGGCTGTCCAAGCCCGTGTTCCGCAAGTGCAACTACACCAAGTTTCTGGAGCTTCAGGCGGAAATCGAGGAGCAGCGCGAACGCGAGGCCAAGCAGATAGCCGACGAGCTTGAGCACAAGATGGACTTCATCCGCCGCTTCAAGGCCAAGGCCACCAAGGCGCGTCAGGCGGGTTCCCGTCAGAAGCAGGCCAGAAAGCTGGAAAAGGAACTTGAACAGTACAAGCCCGAACCCAAGCGGCGCGAACTGTCGTTCAAGTGGCCGGAGGCCGCGCCTTCCGAAAAGGTGGTGCTCTCCGTGGCGGATCTGGCCTTCCATTTTCCCGACGGCACCACGCTGTGGCCGCCGCTCACCTTTTCGCTGTTCCGCGGTCAGCGCGTGGGCCTTGTGGGCCACAACGGCTGCGGCAAGTCCACGCTGCTCAAGATCATTGCGGGCAAGCTGGCCCGCACGGGCGGCACGTTCACCATGGGCTCCTCCACGCGCATGGGCTACTACAGCCAGCAGCAGGCCGAAACTCTGGATCTCGGCGGTACGGTGCTCGGCGAAATGCGGCGTCTGTCCGACCCGCACACCTCGGAAGAGGAACTCATGAGCGTGCTCGGCCTGTTCATGCTCGGACAGGGCTACTTCGACCGCTCCATTGATTCGCTTTCCGGAGGCGAGCGCAGCAGGCTCGTGCTGGCGCTCCTGTTCCTGCGCCGCTGCAACTTCCTCGTGCTCGACGAACCGACCAACCATTTGGACCTTGAAAGCCGCGACGCCCTGGTGGAAGCGCTGGAAGCCTTTGACGGAACGCTGCTTGTGGTGGCGCACGACAGGCATCTGCTCTCCGAAGCCGTGGACGAAATATGGGCCGTGGATGAGAAGGGCATCACCGTGTACAAGGAAGGCTTTGCGCAGTATGACGCGGCCCGTCGCGCGGCGCGCACCGCTGCCGCAAGGCAGGAATCCGCGCCTGCCGCGAGTTCCGCGTCTTCCGGAGCGGCGGTGAGGCCGGTTCCCGGCACCAACCTTTCCCGCGAAAACCTCAAGAAGCTCAAGCGCGAGCAGGCCGAACAGCGAAACGCGCTCTACAAGCAGCTCAAGCCGCTCCAGGCACGCTACGCCGAACAGGAAAAGGCGCTGGAAGCCCTGCTGACCCGTCAGGAAGAAGTGGAAGGCCTGCTGGCCGATCCCGCCGTGTACGCCGACGGCGTCAAGGCGTCGGAGCTGCTCAAGGAATTCCATTCCCTTCAGGAGCGTTCGGAAAAGGAACTCGAGGCGCTCGGCGAGCTGGAATCGAAGATTTCCGAGCTTGAGGCCAAAAGAGCCGCGCTTTCCCTCGACGGGGGAGAGTAGGGAACGTTGACGGAGCCGCGCTTCGTCGTCCCTGCCGGGAGGCGGGGCGCGTTTCTTGCCGGAGCGTGGAACACGGCCGCACACGCCTTGCTTCGGCCCGGGCGTCGCGGAGCTCATGCCGCCTCTTCGCCGCGGCCCTGTGGCGAAGAGCTGACGAAGCTCTTGCGTTTGCAGAGGTTCCCTGGGCTCGGGCTCGATTTTGCCGGATCGCGGGTCGGAAGAGCGGCGCTTCGACGCGCTTTGTCTTGCCGGCGTAGGGAGCGGCGAACCGTTGTCCCGCAAGGCAAAAGACGCGAAAAAAATGTCCGGCTGACATCATATTGACTCAGTTGCGTGCCATGCTGAAGGACGAAGTCGTGAAAGTGGCGCTGCCTCGCTGATTTTTTTCTGGAAATTTTTTCGGGAAAGGGCGACTATCGAGGTGGACACGGACATCGGTCGGCAAGCCGTTTCTCTTTTTATCGTGGAGAGCCCCGTGATCGATCAGAATTACTTGCAGTGCCATTTTTTCAGATCGCAGACCAAGGACAGCAACATGCACAGGAAAAAGCCGCAGTCCGGCAGGGTGTACCGCATAGGCGAAGCCGCCCGTGCGCTGAACCTTCAGACCAGCGTGCTTCGGTTCTGGGAAGGGGAATTCCCCGCGCTCCA
Source organism: Mailhella sp. (assembly GCF_057866825.1). Lineage (NCBI taxonomy): Bacteria > Pseudomonadati > Thermodesulfobacteriota > Desulfovibrionia > Desulfovibrionales > Desulfovibrionaceae > Mailhella > Mailhella sp. Next base: position 15,375 of record NZ_DBMAHT010000009.1, on the reverse strand, counting down.
GCCTGTGCGGACGCCCAAAGGACAGCGCCTGTACTCGGAAGGCGACATGGAGCTTCTGCGTAAAATACGTTCGCTGCTCCATGAACAGGGCATGACCATAGAAGGCGCGCGCCGCGTGCTGGCGGGCGAGGCCATGCCGGAACTTGCGCAGGCCCTCGCCGGGCGGCCCGCCGAAAAGGACGACGACGCAAGAAAGCTGCTGACCGAGGCGCTGAAGGAGCTTGTGGAAATACGCGCTCTGCTTACCAACAACCCTCCCAAGGAGAACCATTCATGATACTCTCGCCCTCGCTTCTTTCCGCCGACTGCGGAAATCTGGCAGAAACCCTCAGAAATCTGGAATCTGCCGGGGTGAAGTGGGTACACTGGGACGTGATGGACGGGCAGTTCGTGCCCAATATCACATTCGGACAACACGTCATAAAAGGCCTGCGCCCGGCGTCGGGTCTTTTTTTTGACGTTCATCTCATGATCGAGCGGCCGGAACGCTATCTGAGCGAGTTCCGGGACGCGGGCGCGGACATGCTCGTGGCGCACGTGGAAGCCACCGTGCATCTTCAGCGCACGCTTGCGGAAATTCGGCGTCTCGGCATGAAGGCCGGGGCGGCGCTGAATCCCGCCACGCCGCTCAGCTCGCTCGACTACGTGCTCGACGATGTGGACATGGTGCTCGTCATGAGCGTGAACCCCGGCTTCGGGGGACAGAAATTTCTGCCCGCCACGCTCCGCAAGGTTGCGGAACTGCGGGCGAAGCTCAACGCCGCCGGCCGTGCCGACTGCCTCATTCAGGTGGACGGCGGCGTGAATCTCGACAATACCGGAGCCCTTGTTGAAGCCGGCGCAGACGTGCTGGTTTCCGGTTCCGCCTTTTTCGGACATCCTCCCTTCAGCGAACGCCTTGCCGCCTTCACGGCCGCCGCGCGCTGAGTTTTTCCTGCAATACCTCCAAGGAGACAGCCTTTATGCCTACTCGTGCAGAACTTGCCAATGCCATCCGCGCCCTTTCCATCGACGCCATCGAGAAAGCCAAATCCGGTCATCCCGGCGCTCCCATGGGCATGGCCGACATGGCCGAAGCCCTGTGGCGCGGCTTTCTGAAGCATAATCCTGCCGACCCCGCCTGGCCCAACCGCGACCGCTTCGTGCTTTCCAACGGTCACGCGTCCATGCTGCTCTATGCGCTGCTGCACCTCACCGGATACGATCTTTCCATGGACGACATCCGCAACTTCCGTCAGCTCGGCGCGAAAACGCCCGGTCATCCCGAATTCGGCGTGACCCCCGGCGTGGAAATGACCACCGGCCCGCTCGGCCAGGGCATCGCCACCGCCGTGGGCATGGCCCTTGCCGAACGCATGATGGCCCATACCTTCAACCGTGAAGGCTTCCCCGTCATGGATCACTACACCTGGGTGTTCCTCGGCGACGGCTGCCTCATGGAAGGCCTCTCGCAGGAAGCGTGCTCGCTCGCGGGCACCTGGAAGCTCGGCCGTCTCATCGCGCTCTACGACGACAACAGCATTTCCATCGACGGCAACGTGGAAGGATGGTTCACCGACGACACCCCCGCCCGCTTTGAAGCCATGGGCTGGCACGTGGTGCGCGGCATCGACGGTCATGATTCCGAGGCGCTCGACATGGCCATTCGTCAGGCCATGGCCGTGACGGACAAGCCTTCGCTCATCTGCTGCAAGACGGTGATCGGCCGCTTTGCGCCCACCAAGGCCGGCACGGCTTCCTGCCACGGCTCGCCGCTCGGCGCGGAAGAAGCCGCCGCCGCCCGCGCCGCCATGGGCTGGACGGCCGAACCCTTCACCGTACCGGACGACATCCGCGCCGCCTGGGACGCCCGTGAAAAGGGCGCGGCCGCGCAGAAGGCCTGGGAAGACATGTTCGCCGCCTACGCCGCCGCCTATCCCGAACTCGCCGCCGAGTTCCGCCGCCGCATGGCCGGCGAACTTCCCGCCGCCTGGCCCGACGCGGCCCGCAAGGCCGTGGAGGCCGCCATGGCCGAAACCAAGGACGTCGCCACCCGCGCGGCGGGCAAGAATGCGCTCAACATCATCGCTCCCGCGCTGCCGGAACTCGTGGGCGGCTCGGCCGACCTCAGCGGTTCCGTGGGCACGGAGTTCAAGGGCGCAAAAACGCTCGACGTTTCCGATTATTCCGGCAACTACATCCGCTACGGCGTGCGCGAGTTCGGCATGGGCGCCGTCATGAACGGCCTCAAGCTGCACGGCGGCTTCATTCCCTACGCGGGCACCTTCTTCGTGTTTTCCGACTACGCCAAGAGCATCATCCGCTCGGCGGCCATCATGAAGCAGCGCGTCATCTGGGTGCTTACGCACGATTCCATCGGCGTGGGCGAAGACGGCCCCACCCATCAGCCCGTGGAACAGATCGCCGCCCTGCGCATGACGCCCGGCGTGCAGGTCTGGCGCCCCTGCGACAGCACCGAGGCCGCCGTGGCCTGGACGCAGGCCGTGGAATATCAGGACGGCCCCGTGTGCCTCGTCATGAGCCGTCAGGCGCTGCCCCAGCAGAAGCGCACCGAAGCGCAGGTGGCCGACATCCGTCGCGGCGGCTACGTGCTCAGAGACTGCGAAGGCGAACCGGAACTCATTTACATTGCCACGGGTTCCGAAGTGCAGCTCGCCGTGCAGGCCGCGGAAAAGCTCGCCGCGGAAGGTCGCCGCGTGCGCGTGGTTTCCATGCCTTCCTGCGAGGTGTTCGACCGTCAGGACGCCGCCTATCGTGAATCCGTGCTTCCGTCTTCCGTGCGCGTGCGCGTGGCCGTGGAAGCGCAGACCGCCGCATGGTGGTGGAAGTATGTGGGACTTGACGGCCGCGTCGTTGGTATGGGAACATTCGGAGCTTCCGCTCCGGCGGGAAAGCTGTTCCCGAAGTTTGGCTTTACGGTAGAAAACATTGTGCAGCAGGCTCTTGAACTGCTGTAAGGAAAGGAGAAAACCGATGAAAGCACTGACCATGAACGATGTGGACATGAAGGGCAAGCGCGTTGTCATGCGCGTGGACGTGAATGTTCCCATCCATGACGGCGTCATCACCAGCGACAAGCGCATCCGCGCCGTGCTGCCCACCATCAGGAAGGCCCTGGACGCGGGTGCGGGCGTCATCCTGCTTGCGCATCTGGGCCGCCCCACCGAGGGCGTGTTTGAAGAACAGTTCTCTCTGCGTCCCGTGGCCGCCCACATGGGCAAGCTGCTCGGCATGCCCGTGGAATTCTGCGCCGAACCTCTGAAGGGCGTGGAATGCAAGCCCGGCCAGGTGGTGCTGTGCGAGAACGTGCGCTTCTTCAAGGGCGAAAAGAAGAACAGCGAAGAGCTGGCCGCCAAGTACGCCGCCATGGGCGACATCTACGTGATGGACGCGTTCGGCGCGGCCCATCGTGCTCAGGCCTCCACCGAAGGCGCGCTGCGCAAGGCCGCCGTGGCCGTGGCCGGACCGCTCATGTTCGCTGAAATGGAAGCCGCCACCAAGCTGCTCGACAATCCTGAACGTCCGCTGTTCGCCATCATCGGCGGTTCCAAGGTGTCCACCAAGCTCACCGTGCTCGAAAACCTGCTCAAGCATGTGGACGGCCTCATTGTGGGCGGCGGCATTGCCAACACCTTCCTGGAAGCCGCGGGTTGCAATATGGGCTCCTCCCTCGTGGAAAAGGATCTCATTCCCGAAGCCAAGCGCCTCATCGACATGGCGAAGGAACGCAACGTGCTGCTGCCCCTGCCCACCGACGTGGTTGTGGCTCCGAGCTTTGAACGCGCTTCCGAAGCCGTGACCAAGAAGGTTTCCGAACTTTCCGCCGAAGACTGCGCCTTCGACATCGGCGAAGAGACCGTGAAGGCCTACGCCAAGATTCTTGCCGACGCCCGCACCATCGTGTGGAACGGCCCCGTGGGCGCGTTTGAAACCGTGCCCTTCGACAAGGGCAGCCGCGCTCTTGCCGACATTCTTGCCGACTCCAAGGCCTACACCCTGGTGTGCGGCGGCGACACCGTGGCCGCTGTGGAATCCTTCGGCGTGGCGTCCAAGATGGGCTATCTGTCCACCGGCGGCGGCGCGTTCCTCGAAGTGCTCGAAGGCAAGACCCTGCCCGCCGTGGCCGCCCTTGCCGACGCCGCCTCGAAGAAGTAGTCGCATATCATAAAAGTTCGCGGGGAGAGACGCTCTTCGCGACGCATAGAAAAAGGCCGTTTTCCGAAAGGAAGACGGCCTTTTTCGTTGGAATGAGCGGCGATGCAGCAGGGGAGAGCAGTGCGGAGAGCGTTCGGCACGGCGAAGGCCCGAAGCTGAGCCTTGCGCGAAGCAGAACTTGCGCGGCGCAACGATGCACAGGTCGGCCGATGCGCGGAGCGGCCTGCGTGGATGTGAGCCCTCGCCTGTTGAGACTGCACAGGCGAGACTATTCGCGGCTGAGACCGAGCGAAACGGAGACCTTGCGGGGGGAAAATGCGCGGGGCGGCGGGGCAAGACGCGGCAACGGCACGGGGCAAGGCGTTTCGCTGCCGCCTGCGCTCACGGCCTGAGCACGTTTTCCAGCTCTTCCAGAAGATGCCGGAGCAGGTTCGTCACGCTGAAGGCCGTGCCGGTTTCCGCGTACAGGGATGAGGCGATGCCCGCAAGTTCCTTGGGAATGGCTTCCGCCGGCACGTTGACGTTCACGCCTATGCCCACCACGGCCCACTGCAGATCGGTGTTGTGAAACATGCTTTCCACCAGAATGCCCACCACCTTGCGGTCGTTGAAGAAAAGATCGTTGGGCGCTCGCTGCTCCAGGTCGAGTCCGCAGCTTTTCTTCACCGCCCGAGCCACGGCCTCCATGGCCAGCCGGGGCAGCAGGTCCAGCTTTTCTGGAGAAATGCGCGGCTTGGTGATGACGGAAAACGTCAGGCTTCCCGGCAGATTCAGCCAGCGGTGACCGTTGCTGCCTCTTCCCTCGTTCTGGCGTCGCGCCACCACGACCACGCCTTCTTCCGCGCCGTTCATGGCTTCCAGCGCGGCCACCTGATTGGTGGAGTCCGTTTCCTTGAGCCAGAGCCAGTCCTTTTTCCCCAGCACGCTGGTATTGAGCCCTTCGCGCGCGTCGCGCCCCGCCCACGGATCCGCCCGGGAAATGAGACGGTAGCCCCGCCTCGGCACCGATTCTATGATGTGTCCTTCCTCGCGCAGACCCATCACATGCTTGCTCACCGCGGCCCGGCTGATGCCGAGAGATCGTGAAAGCGCCTCTCCGGAAATCCATTGTTCCTGTCCGTTCTGCACAAGACTGTCCAGAATGCGGTCACGCATGGGAATTTCATCTCGCGTCATGGCCTTCTCCCGTGGTGAAACGTCAATTGTCAACCAAAAAATATTTTATTTAAGTTGACATTAAACGGCATGCGGATAAAAGAAGAGGACATCCCTTACCGTTATCAGGAAAACATCATGCATACTCTTCTTTCCGCCATCCTTCATCGTCTTGCCGGGGACGAAAAAGGTCCCCTGCTGTCCCGCCGCGAAGCGGAGGAATTCATTCATCTTCCCGCCTCCTGCACCACGGACATGCTGTCCGTGGCCGGCGTGGTGCGCGCCGTGCGCGCTCCGTCGTTCTTCAACTGCGGCATCATCAACGCCAAATCCGGCCGATGCCCGGAAAACTGCGCCTTCTGCGCACAATCAGCACATCATGAAACGGGCGCTCCTGTCTATCCTTTTATGGACGAGGAGACGCTTTTGCGCAAGGCGGCGGAGGCCGCGGCGCACGGAACTCGGCGTTTCGGCATCGTGGTGAGCGGCACCATGCTCGGCGAGGCCGACGTGGAGCCGCTGTGCCGCGCGGTGGAGCGCATTGTTCGGGAAACGGGCATGAGCGTGTGCGGCTCGCTCGGCATACTCACGAAGGAGCGCGCCGTGTGCTATCGCGAGGCGGGCATTACGCGCTATCATCACAATCTGGAAACGGCGGAGAGCTATTTTCCGAACATCTGCACCACGCACGCCTACAGTGAAGACGTGCAGAGTCTGCGCGTCGCCCGGGAGGCGGGGCTGGAAGTGTGTTCCGGGGGCATCATCGGGCTCGGCGAGAGCCTGGAACAGCGGGTGGAGCTCGCCTGCACGCTCGCGGAACTGGATGTGGATTCCATTCCGCTGAATTTTCTGAACGCCATTGCGGGCACGAGGCTTGAACACATGCCGCGTCTTGCGCCCGAGGAGGCGCTGCGCGCCATTGCGCTTTTCCGCGTCATGAATCCCGACAAGGATCTGCTCATTGCCGGGGGCCGCGGTCACGTGCTCGGCACGTGGCAGAGCTGGCTGTACGCGGCCGGAGCGAACGGCATGATGATCGGCGATTATCTCACCACGTCGGGCGCGGCCTTTGAAGCCGATCTTTCCATGATGCGCACGCTGGGAGTGAAGTCGTGAGCGCGTTTTTCGTCACGGGTACGGATACCGACGCGGGCAAGACCACGATCACGGCGGGACTGCTTCGGGCATTTGTCCGGGCGGGCGTTCCGGCTCGGGCCGTGAAGCCCGTGCAGACCGGCTGCGTCGAGGGGCCGGACGGCCTGGAAGCCCCCGACGTGGCGGTCTGGAAGCGGGCCGGAGGGGAGGGCAGAGCAATTTCTCTGTTCCGGGTTCCCTGTTCGCCGCATCTTGCCGCGCGACTGGAGGGCGCAACGCTGAGCGCGGCGTCGCTGGCGGCCGAGTGCCGGAAGAGCGTCGGCGCGGAAGGCGTGACGCTGTTCGAGGGCGCGGGAGGGCTGCACGTTCCTCTGAACGAAGAGGAAAGCATGCTCGATCTCATGCGGGCGCTGCGTTTTCCGGTGCTGCTGGTGGTGGCCAACCGGCTGGGATGTCTCAATCACGCCGTGCTCACGCTGGACGCGCTGGAACAGGCCGGTCTCACGGCGGCGGGCATGGTGCTCTGCCGCACGGCCCCAGCCGATCAGGCGGATGCGGGCACGGGCGCGGAGGCCGAGGCGCTCATTCTCAGCGACAACGTGGAGAGCCTCGCCCGGGAAGGAAAAAGACGCGGCGTGCCGCTTCTCGCGGACGTTCCCTATCTGGCGGACGTTTCCCCGCAGGATGCGCAGTTCTGGGACGCGCTGGCCGACCGTCTCGCCGGGGCTGCCCGGCGTCTTGCCGAGGAGCCGGACGACGCGCGCCGTCATGAGGAACTGCTCGCCTTTGACCGGGCGCATTTGTGGCATCCGTATACGTCGGCCATGCGTCCTCTGCCCGTGTTCGAAGTGACGGGCGCGTCGGGCGCGCGGCTTTTTCTGCAAGGCGGCGCGAGTCTGGTGGACGGCATGTCGTCGTGGTGGTGCCGGGTGCACGGCTACGGCAACAGGCGTCTGGTGCGCGCCGTGCAGAAGCAGGCGGCCAGGCTTTCGCACGTCATGTTCGGAGGACTCACGCACGAACCGGCGGTGGAGCTCGGCAGACGTTTGCTGTCGCTGCTTCCGGCAGGGCTGGAACACATCTTTTTTGCCGATTCCGGCTCCGTGGCCGTGGAAGTGGCCATGAAGATGGCCGTGCAGTACTGGCGCTCGGTCGGGCGCGAGAAAAAGAGCCGCTTTGTGGCGCTGCGGGGCGCGTATCACGGCGACACGCTCGGGGCCATGTCGCTGTGCGATCCGGTAACGGGCATGCATTCGCTTTTTTCCGGCGTACTTGCGCAGCAGCTTTTCGTGGAGCGGCCGACGTGCCGTTTCGATGCTCCCTATGATCCTGCAAGCTTTGCGCCCATGGAGCGCATGCTGCGGAAGCATGCCGGGGAAACGGCCGCCGTTGTGGTTGAGCCCGTGGTGCAGGGAGCCGGGGGCATGTGGTTCTATCATCCTTCGTACCTGCGGGATCTGCGCGCTCTCTGCGACGAGCTCGACGTGCTGCTGATTGCCGACGAAATAGCCACGGGCTTCGGCCGCACGGGACGCATGTTCGCCTGCGATCATGCGGGCGTGTCGCCCGACGTCATGTGCGTGGGCAAGGCGCTGACCGGCGGCATGATGACGCTTTCCGCCGTGGCGGCCACAAGGCGCGTGGCCGAGGGCATTTCCGGCGCCGACGCGGTACACGGGGGCGGAGTGTTCATGCACGGGCCTACGTTCATGGGCAATCCGCTGGCCTGCGCCGCAGCCTGCGCCAGCCTCGACGAGCTGTGCGCCTCTCCCTGGCGGGAGCGCGTTCTGCACATTCAGCAGGTGCTGGAACAGGGACTTGCCCCGTGTCGCAACGCGCCCGGCGTGTGCGACGTGCGCGTGCTCGGAGCCATCGGCGTGGTGGAAATGGAACAGGCCGTGGATGTGGAGGCCTGGCAGAAGTATTTCGTGTCGCGGGGCGTGTGGATACGTCCGTTCGGGCGCACCGTGTACGTCATGCCTCCGTTCGTCGTTTCCGACGAGGAACTTCATCTGCTCTCCGGAGCCGTCTGCGACGCGGTCTTGTCTGCCGCATCTCACGGGGGCTCGCCCGCTTTGGAAAACAACGGGAGACCGTATTCGTGCTGATATTCTGCCTTTACTCCGCGCTGCTGCTCGCGCTCGGCGTGCTGGACGCCCGTCATTCGCGCGGCTCGTCCGCGTTTTTCGTCAACAGCCGTTCCTCTGGCGCGTGGCGCACGGGCTTTTCTCTGGCGGCGTCCTGCATCGGCGGTTCCGCCACCATAGGCATAGCGGGGCTCGCCTGGCAGGTGGGCGCGCCCGCCTTCTGGTGGCTGGGCTCCGGGGCCTGCGGTCTGGCGCTGCTCACGCTTTTCATTGCCCGCAAGGTGCGCGAGTCGGAAGCGTACACCATGCCGGAAATCGTGGCCGCCTGGATCAGTCCGCAGGCGCGCACGCTCTCTTCCCTCATCATCATGCCGGCGTGGCTGGCCATTTTGGCGGCGCAGTTCACGGCCATGGGCAAGCTCGCAGCAGCTCTCACGGCCATGCCGCCGGAATGGGCCCTCGTGGTCGGCGCGGCGGTGATCGTGGCCTATTCCTGCCTCGGCGGGCAGGCCTCCGTCATCCGCAGCGACGGCCCGCAGTGCGTGCTGCTGCTCGCAGGCATTCTGGCGGCTCTGTTCTGGCTCTGGGGGCACAATCCTGCGCCGCTGGAATCGCTGCGGCTGGAAATCGTCAATGACGACTTCACATTGGAAAGATTCTCGTATTTCATGATCATCATGGGCGGCAGCTATCTTGTGTGCCCCATGCTGTTCGGACGCATTCTGAGCGCGAAAAGCGGCGCGAGCGCGCTGCGCGGCTGCTGGCTTGCCGTGTTCATGCTGCTGGCCGCCTCGGCGGTTATTGTGGCGCTCGGCGTGCTCTGCCGGAACTTCGTGCCTGCGGGAACGGCTCCCGACGACGTGCTTGCCGCGGCCATGCGTCTTCTGCCGTCGTGGGCGGGCATGTGTCTCATGGTGGCGCTGCTTTCCGCCGTGCTCTCGTCGGCGGACTCCTGCCTCGTGACGGCTTCCACGGTGCTGTGCAACGACCTTCTCGGCCGCCGCGACGTGAAGCTCTGCCGTCTGGTCACGTTGCTTTTCGGCGCGGGAGGGCTGCTGCTTTCCGCGCAGGGGCACGGCATTCTCGATCTGCTGCTCATGGCCAACGACATGTATGTGTGCGGCGTGGCGGTTCCCGTGTTTGCGGCCATGCTCATGAAGCGGGGAGCCGTGCATCCGCGGGCGGCGCTGGCGTCCATGATGATGGGCGGCGCGGGCGGTCTGGCCTGCGCCGTGAGCGGACAGGAAATGTTCGGCTATGCAGGCATGGCGCTCGCCGTGGCGGCCATGCTGCTCGGGCGCTTCGTGCGGACGGCTCCACGTGCTTCGGCGGAGAACATGCAGATTTCGTAACCGACGAAGTCTCGTAGCGAGCGGAGATTGAACACTTCATCGACCTCAGCGGGGAGCGCGCCCGAAGCGCGGCCCTGACTGCGGGCAAAACGCGTCAAAAAAGGCCGTCGGAGTTCGTCCGACGGCCTTTTGTCTTTGGCGTGTTCACCTGTGCCCGGCATGCAGTGGACGGGCGTGGGATTTTTCCAGACCGGCCGGGGCGCGCCGGAGCCCGGCGACGTTTTTACACGTCGAGTCCGGCGTGATAGCCCTGATACACGGCGGTGGTGATGGTGGAGGGACGCACGGCGTCGCCGATGACGCGCACCACGGGCGCGGCGTCAACGAGATCAGCGTACTTGCGGGAGCGCTGACCCACGGCGCAGATGACCGTTTCGGCGGGCAGCAGCACTTCCTTGCCTTCGGCGTCGCGCACGAGCAGGCCGTTTTCCTTCACGGCAAGGCCGGTGCATCCGGTGCGCACGTCCACCAGTTCCTTCAGCTTGCGCAGCAGGATGGGGCGATGCCGGATGTTGGCGTCGGGCGCCACCTCGGGCCGCATTTCCACCAGCGTGACCTTCTTGCCTTCCTGCGCCAGATGAATGGCGCATTCGCAGCCCGCAAGACCGCCGCCGAGCACGACCACGGAGTTCGCGCATTCATGTTTGCGCAGGTAGTAGTCGTTCACCACAATGACGTTCTTGCCGTCCATGCCGGGCAGCGGAGGAATGATGGGTTCGGAGCCGATGGCGATGATGAGCGCGTCCGCGCCTTCCTTTTCCACGTAATCGGCCGTGACCGTGGTGTTCAGGCGCACTTCCACGCCTTCGATTTCCATCTGACGGGCGAGCGTGAGGCCGAGCTGATACATTTCGTGCTTGAAGGGAATGGCCTGTTCGCTCTTGAGAATGCCGCCGAGTTCGGCTTCCTTTTCGCACAGAATGACGTGATGGCCGCGCTGAGCCGCGGCAATGGCGGCCTTCATGCCGCCGCAGCCGCCGCCGGCCACCAGCACCTTCTTCGCGCGGCGGGCGGGCAGCGCGGGCGGATCCTGTTCGCGGCCTATCTGCGGATTCACCGTGCAGCGGCGCGTGCCCGTGGTGGGACGTTCGGCCATGCACACGAAGCAGCGCAGGCAGCGTACTATTTCGTCGTCGCGGCCTTCCATGACCTTGGAGGGCAGTTCGGGATCGGCGATGAGCGCGCGGGCCATTTCCACAACGTCGGCCTTGCCGGAGGCAATGATGTCCTCCATCTGGGCGGGATCGTTCAGCGCGCCGATGGTTGCCACGGGCGTGGACACGTGCTTTTTGATTTCGGCGGCGAGATACACGTTGCAGCCGTGTTCGGAGAACATGGGCGGATGCGTGTCGAAGAAGCCGAACTGATAGGATCCCGCCGACACGTGAATGAGATCGACTTTGCCGTCGAGCAGTTTGGCGATTTCCACGCCGTCTTCCAGCGTGTAGCCGCCCTCGAAGAGTTCGGAACCGCTCATGCGCACTTCAATGGGGAAGCCGGGACCGACGGCGGCGCGCACGCTGGCCACCACTTCGAGCAGAAGGCGGGCGCGCCCTTCCAGACTGCCGCCGTATTCGTCGTCGCGCTTGTTGAAATAGGGGGAGAGGAACTGATTGATGAGCCAGCCGTGCCCGGCGTGGATCATGACCATTTCAAAGCCGGCGCGCTTGGCGAGGGCGGCTTTTTCTCCGTAGGAGGCCACGATGTCGGCAATCTGTTCTTTGGTGAGGGCCTTGACCGGGCGGCCGTCGGGACGCACGCCGTCGCAGGGACCGTACTGGGAGAGAGACGCCTTTTTTTCCTTGTCCACGAGATAGGTGCCCGCGTACTGGCCGGAATGGGAGAGCTCCACGCTGGGAATGGCGCCGTGACGGCGTATGGCGTCGGCCATCATGGTGAAGCTCGCCAGGGAGCCCGGCGTCTGCAGTTCAAGATGAAGCATGTGGGAGGCGTCCGTGGCCGGATGTACGACAAGCTCGCTCACGGTGACGTTGGCGCTGCCGCCTTTTGCCCTGTTTTCGTAGAAGGCGCGGCTCCCCGGTCCGGCGCAGCAGTCCCAGGTGATGTCGGTGGCGCCGGTGGGCGCGGCGAACATGCGGTTGCGGAAGGTGACTCTGCCGAGGGTGATGGGGGAACTCAGATGCGGATATTTTCTCGTCATACGTTCTCCAGAAAAAAGTTTTTCTATTATCCATCGCATGAAAAGGCTGTACTGTAAAGTCGAAAACATTTTTGTCATGTTTGACGGCGTTGCACATGAACGTCGTGCCGCACGGAGGGCGAAAAGCCCTGGGGCGCAGGAGCACGGAGCGAAGAGGGGCGAGGAAAAATTTTTTTCGGAGGAGAGCGACGGAACCGCCCGGAAAGTTTCCGGGAGAAGAGGGAAAGAACGTGCAGGAGGGGGCGAAGGGAAGCGATGGGGCGAAGGGGCGGGCGGGTAAGGGCGTCGACCTGGTGAGAGGACTTGGTCAGTCGAGGTCTGACGAAAGGTGCATCGAAAAAAGGACGGCGGAGCTGACGATGAGAGCGGCGGTGTTCAGAGGGGGCGGCGGGAGAGCTGAGGCCGGTTGTGGAAGTGCCGTGCGGGGAAGTCCGGGGCGAGTGCGCAGGGAGACCCCTAACGCGGAGGCGCGCCTGCCCAAGTGGGGCGCGCGGCGCGTGTGGAGCGGCGGGGAGCGCGAACAAGCGCCCGGCGGCAGGCGAGCGCGGCTCGCGCGGAAGCGGGTAAGGGCAAAAAAGGCGTCGGCCGGAGAGATGAAGCCGGACGAGGAAGTTTTGCGTCAGCGAAGCTGTCGGCAGGCGGAAGGACGGGTCGGCAAAGCAGTGTCGGCAAAATTGCGCTCTGCGGGTGCGGGAGAGACGTGGAAGCCTGTGCAGCGTTTCGGGGATGTTCGTTCGGACATGCGTCGTCTGATTTTTTTGCAGCGCTCCGGCTGCGTCGCGAACGGCTTTCCGGGAACGCGTTTGCGGGCGCAGAGGCTCGGCAGCGTCGTTCTGCGGCGCGCAGAGAGCGATTTCGGGCAGCGGAATTCAGCAGAAACGTTCTTTTTTGCTTCTCGAAAAAAGTTCCCCTGTAAATGATAATGAAATTCTTTTTCTATAATATTGACAGTGAAAATCCATTTCAATATAGTTCCGTCATCGCCCTTTGCCGGTGGAACGGTTGCGAGGGATGGCCGACGGCGTCGGGGCGCATTCAGGAAAAAAGCAGGGCTGTCCTGCATTCGAGGAGGATAAGGTATGAACGAGAATCTCAAATACGGTCTGTTTTTTCTGGGCGGCGCGGCTCTCGGAGCCATCGGTGCGGTGGCGGTGAGCCGCGGCAAGCTGGACCTCAAGCCCTTTGCCGCCGAGCTTGTGAGCCGCGGCCTTGATCTGCGCGACGCCGTGATGGCCCGCGCCGAGACCGTGCGCGAAAACGTGGAGGACGTGGTGGCCGAAGCGCAGGCGGTTTCCGAGCAGCGCAGGGCCCGCAGCGAAGAAGCGTAGTTTCGGCGGGCCGCGCTGGCGGCTTTTCTACCCGGACGCTCTTTTGCGGGCCGGGTTCTTTTTTTGACCGGCGGCATGGGCCTTGCCGGCGTATTCGGGAGATGCCATGAATTTTGTGCTGGTCCATCGCATTCCGGGGAGGGCGCGCCTTCGCAGCGACGCGCCTTTCGGCATGCGCACGGTCGAGACGCTGGCCGACAGGCTGGACGCTCTTGAAGGCGTGGAGGGCGTGCGCGTCAATCCGCGCACCGGAAGCGTGCTTCTGCTCTACAACGACGAAAGCGTGTTCGACCGGGCTTCCGCGCTGCTCTTCGGCGCAGGCAGAGAGCCGGAAAGACGAGTCCCCGCGCCTGCGCCTGAGCGCGGAGAAAAGCCCGGTCTGTTTCCTTTTTTTCACTATCTTTGCCTGCGGCCGCTGCTGCCCGTGGCCGTGAACATGGTTTCGGCCTTTTCGCGGGCGCTGCCGTTTCTTCGCCGCTGCCTCTCTTCGCTGGCGCACGGTAGGCTCGACGTGGACGCCCTCGACGGCGCGGCCATAGCCGTTTCCCTTTTGCGCCGCGATTTCAGCACCGTGGGGCTTCTCACGCTGCTGCTCGGCTTCGGCGAGGCGCTGGAGCGCTACACGCAGAAGAAGTCGCTGGAGAATCTGGCTTCGCACCTGGCGCTTCAGGCGGACAGGGTATGGGTGAAGAGAAACGGCGCGGAAGAGCTCATTCCCTTCGGGGAGCTTCGGGAAAGCGATCTTGTGGTGGTGCGCGCAGGTTCCGCCGTGCCTGTGGACGGCGTGGTGGAAGGCGGAACCGCTTCGGTGAACGAGTCCTCCATGACGGGCGAGCCGATGGGCGTTCTGCGTTCCCGCGGAGCGTCGGTGTATGCGGGAACCGTGGTGGAGGCTGGCGAAATTCACGTCCGGCCCACGAGCCTGGGCAAGGACACCCGCATGCAGCAGATCGTGCGCTTCATCGAGCAGTCCGAGCAGATGAAGGCGGGCATTCATGGGCGCTTTGAGAAACTGGCGGACAAGGCCGTGCCCTTCACGTTCGGTCTGGCCGCGCTGGTGTGGCTGTTTACGCGAAATCTCACGCGCGCTTCGTCCGTGCTGCTCGTGGATTATTCCTGCGCGCTGCGTCTGGCCACGCCGCTCGCCATTCTGGCGGCCATGGACGAAGGCGTGAAGCACAAAGTCATGGTCAAGGGCGGACGTTTTCTTGAAGCGCTCTCTTCCGTGGACACCGTGGTGTTCGACAAGACGGGCACGCTGACGCAGTCGCGGCCGGAAGTGGCCCGGGTCATTCCGGCGGAAGGCTATGACGAGGACTTCGTGCTCCGGCTTTCGGCCTGCCTGGAGGAACATTTTCCGCACCCGGTGGCGCGCGCGGTGGTACACGGCGCCGAGCGGCGGAATCTGCGCCACGAGGAAGAGCACACCGAGGTGGAATACGTGGTGGCGCACGGCATTGCTTCGCAGTGGCGGGGCAAGCGCGTGCTGCTCGGCAGCCGTCACTACCTTTCGCAGGACGAAGGCGTGGACGTCTCTTCCATGGACGCCGTGGTGGAGGAACTTTCCCGCGAGGGATATTCGCTGCTCTACCTTGCCCTGGACGGGCGTCTTGCAGGACTCATCGCCATGGAGGATCCGCTCCGGCCGGAGAGCGCGGCGCTGGTGGAAAAGCTTCGCGGCATGGGCGTGAAGCACGTGCTCATGCTCACGGGCGACGACGTCCGCACGGCTTCCGCCGTGGCAGGCAGGCTCGGCATCACGGAATTTCGCGCGCAGGTGCTGCCGGAAGACAAGGCCCGCGTCGTGCAGGAGCTCAGAAGCGAGGGCCGCGTGGTGCTCATGATCGGCGACGGCATCAACGATTCTCCGGCGCTGTCCTCGGCCGACGTGGGCGTGACGTTGCGCGACGGCTCGGATCTGGCCCGCGAGGTGGCCGACGTGGTGCTCATGGGCGGATCGCTCAGGGAACTTGTCACGGCGCTTGAGCTCGGCCGGGGCGCGATGAAGCGCATTCACTTCAACTTCCTGACCACCATGATGC
>NZ_DBMAHT010000008.1:0-35837 GCF_057866825.1 Mailhella sp. | reverse complement strand
CGTCACGGCGGACTGCGAGACTTCATTGACGGTGTCCGTCACGGCGCTTTCGGCCAGCATGGTCGGATCCATGGCGCGGCTGAGGAAGCGGACGCCCATGTGGTTCGAGTTGCTGTCGAGAGACAGAGCATTCAGACTGTTGATGGCCTGAATGCCGGGGTAGAGCAGCGAAATGTCATCGGCTTCCGTCGTGACGATGACGTTGCCGTTTTCATCAAGGCTCGTCGTGCCCGAAACCAGACGGTTGAGAACGAGATTTTCATCCTGCCAGCCGTTGAGATCGGTTTTGTTGAACTTGCTGGTGATCGTGTAGGTGCCCACACCCGCGTCGCGAATGTACAGCTTGGCCCCGTCCTGGACGGTAAGGTTGCCGGTTCCCGTGCCGGTGAGCGCCACACTGCCTCCAGAGGCAGCTGTGCTGTTGACCATGAGCAGCGACTGATCGGCAAACGTGGCGTCACCTGCGTTGGCGAACTCGGCGCTGGTCAGGCTTCCGTCAACCTTCAGAGAGCCGGTGCTGTCGAGCGTCTGAGAATTGGCAACGGCAAGCGCAGCCGTGATGCCGTTTTTGCCCCAGGTGAGACCGGATTCCTTGAAGGCGTTCATGGCCCAGTCGGAAGAAGTGTCGCCGAGCACGAGCAGAGAGTTCTGTCCGGCCGTCAGCTTGCCGTCGACGGTCGATCCGCCGAACACGGCATGGGAGGCGTTGTCGAGGATATCCACGGAAGGATCGTTTTTCCATGCAGGATCGAGGAAGACTCCGGCACCGTTGAGCGTGGCCTTGTCGGCAAAAAGTCTGCCGGCTGAGTCGCTGTTGCCTACAAGAATCGTTGAACCGGAGTTTGCCGTGAGTGTATCGACCACGACATCGCCATTGGCGACGGTCATATTGGCGCCGTCTGCAACCTCAAGTCCCGTACTGCCGCTGTTGTTGATGACGTCGCCGAGAATGCTGGCTTCGTCTTCGACGGAAATGGTGGCGGTATCTGCATCGGCAATGACGTTGCCGTTGATGGTGCCGCCGTTCAGCTTGATATTCAGGTTCTCGGTCGTTCCACCGGTTTCTTCTTTGTAAATGGCATTGCCGTTGTATCCCAGAAGCTCACCGCCGTTGATCACGATTGTGGCTTTTTTTACCTGAGAATTATTGGAACCGTTGGTGATGATGTTATGAACCTTGGAGCCTTCTCCGACCGTGATGGTCACGTCGTCTACGGTGTCGTTGTCGCCGCCGGCAAAGATGGTTTCAACATCGCTTTTCCCCGAGACGGTGATGGTGGACGTGCCGACGCTGCCGCCGTCACTGCCGCCGTATACCGTAACGTCGGAAGCGGTAGTTCCGTCGAGGGTGATGTTCGACGTTCCGGTATGCGCCTTGCCGTCGTAATCCACAACCACGCCGCCGGCCCAGACGTTGGTGTTCGTCAGCGTCGTATTGCTGATTTTGATGGTGGAGGTGTCGACATTGGACTCGCCGCCGTTGATGGCTATGCCGCCGCCGCGGATAGGGAAGGGATCGGAAGATTCCGAATCGGTTCCATCGAAGGAACCGCCGGAAATGTTGATGGCGGCATTCGTGACTGTGGCCTTCACTCCGCTGCCTATGGCGACGCTGCCCGCGTTCAGCTCCCCTGCAAAGGTCTTATCGGTAAGAGTGAGGGAAGTATTCGGAAGTGTGTTGCTGCCGCTTTGTATTTTGGAGCCGCCGACATACGTTCCATTATCAGTGACGTTGTCTAAGCCGTCCTGAAAATTCACCTCAGAAAGCATTTCGTTGATCTCGTCCTGGCTCATAGCCTGGGCTGTGGACGCTCCACCCATGACCAGCAAGGAGGCCACGGCCAGCGAACCGAATACGTTGATCAGCGTGCATTTTTTCAGAACAGCCCGATACCTGTTGACAAGGTTTCCTATGGCACCTTTGGTAAGCATTCCGACTCCTCCTGAATGTCCTATAACAATTTGAAATTTTTTACTAAAACGAAGAGTGTATTTCTTCGTCCCTTACTGGGGGAAATACATCCGAAGTTTTTTCAAAGGTTAAAAATGTATACTATCATATACTTTTCAGGTCAAGTTACCCACTACTTGTGAGGTATGGAAAGCAACCCTTCCCTTCTGGCAGCCACAGGCACCGTCATTCTTCGAGAACGGCGAAAGAGGCATTTAACTCAGCAGGCTCTTGCAGATCAGGCAGGTCTTCAGAGAGTCTACATTGTCGGGATTGAAGCGGGAAAAAGATCCGCCAGCCTTGTTGTTGTCTTTGCTCTGGCTCAGGCCATGGGAATGACAGCCGCCGAGCTTGTCAGAAAGATACAGGATGAGTTGGCAAAATATTAACCAGCGTATTTTCAAAGAAAAATATTTCATCAGGCCCTGCATTTTAATATAGGGCTTTTTCATATAGAAATAATGTCAGATAGGAGGTTTTATTATGATTACTGACTATCTGAAAACCGGTTTCCCTGTCATCCTGTTACAGACTCAGGAACCGCATCGAGCGGATGAACGCCTGAGGAAAATGTCCGACCATGCCGTTGCTTCCATGCCGGATGTTCCTCTGCTTCGTTTGGACATGGGACAGCGCAAAAATTCCCTTGTCTGCGAATCGGAACGGAGAAGCCGAGAAGCAGCTACGAGCATGGACGCCTTCGGCAGCCGTGTTTTCAATCAGGTTTCCGGCGAGGAAATCTCCCGTGAAGTGACGTTCCTTTCCTGTGTGAGCTGGGAAGGAAAAGACGTGATCCGCCATGTTCCCGTGTACAGACACGGAGGCTCTTTCATCCATTAGGAGTCCGACGTGTCGCATTCTGATATCTACAAGGATGCGGCGCTTCTTCAGCTCACGGCAACCTGCTGGAGCATTGACAGAAAACTGCCGCCCGCAATTCTGGCTGAGGTCGGAAGCGTGGATATTCTGAAGGGGAGAACATGCCTTCTTGACCCGGAATCCACGGCTCCCATCAAACAAGTCATCGGCAGGGCCCGAAGCTGCATCCGCAAACTGACCTTGCCTTTCCCTCTTCGAGGCTGCGTACTCGTACCACGAAAGCTGATCCCTGAAATACAGGATCAGCTTTCAACGTTTAAAAAAGATTATGAACGTTCCGTGGAAAGTTTTCTCTGCTGGTATCCTTCCGCCATTGCGGAAGCAGAGGAGAAGCTGGGAGAGCTCTTCGAGCAGCTGGACTATCCTTCCGCCGGGCAGCTGAAGGGGCGCTTTCGCTTTGAATGGCGTTACTTCACGGTCGGCCCGTCCACATCCCGCATACTCCCTGCCTCTCTGTATAAGGAAGAAATGGCCAGGTTCAAGGAGTTTATGGCGCAGGCGCGTCAGGAAGCCGAAGATGCGCTGAGAGTGGAGTTTGTTGATCTGGTATCCAACCTGACCGACAAGCTGGACGGAGCCGACGGCGCGTTGAAGCGCCTCCGCTCTTCCGCTGTGGAAAACCTGCATGATTTTTTGTCGCATTTCGACGATCGGAACATCTTTCAGGATGAGCAGCTGGAGGCGCTGGTGCAGCAATGCAAAAGCATCATGTGGGGCGCTTCTGCCGCACGGCTTCGCATCGACCCTGCATTCAGAACGGAGCTGTACGGAAATATGAAAGAGCTGCTTGCGGCCATGGATCAGTCGCTGGAAAATCTGCCCCGAAGAAAAAAGCATGAGCGATGAAGGCACGGGCCTTGTTCCCGTCACAACTAAAAAGGGTGGCGGGAACGCTCGCCGCCCTCCTTTTGGGAGAAACCAGACTGAGACTCACCAAGTCTGAAATCGGCACGTTTACGTCTTCAGAAGTGTCGGCATACCTGCCTCGACAAGAATCGAGACCGTGCCCGCTTAGAGGGCAGACGGGCAACAGCTCATTATACCATCAAATAAAACAGCACGTTGAAGGAGAGGTTCTGACTTTCCACTGGAGTCCTGTGTCATTCGGGAAGCAACCGGGGCGAGACCTCGAGCATGGGGGGGAAACCTTTTGGGGACGATACGCGATGCAGTCGTGTTCGGCTGGAATTTTCGAGGGGGCAAGCGCGTATGCAAAAAACACCTTTTCGATGAGATGGAGGGCCTTGGATGGCCCCTCCCCGTCGAAAAGGTGTTTTCAGGTCCGGCTGGGAATCGTATTCTGTTGGGCGCGGCGCCGAGCGCCCGGATCGTTATTGACTTGACGAGCGCATGACTGCGGATCTTCGACTACCTGGCCGAAAATTCCATTTTTTCACCGGTGGCAAAATAGATCATGCTGTTGTCTTCGGATTCGTTTTCTTCGCCCACGTCAAAGCTCAGCTGCATGATGTCGCCGGATACGCACAATCTGTCTCCGTTGCCGTATTTTGCATCTATGATGCTCATGATATCGTCATCCCTGTCAGTCGTAATGGTGATGGCGTCGTATTTTTTTATTTTGGGACTGTAGTTCTTTAAAATATAGTAGGACTCATTTTCTTCTCTGGCGATTTCCAGAGTACCGCATACTTTTTTGACGCCGAGCTTTTTGGGCATGTCTACGAAGTGCGTTTCTTCATATACGGAAAATTCCCGCGAGGGGTCGAGCTGCATCTTGCCGTTGTTCTGGTACATATATCCTGACAGGCGTACCCAGTATGTATTGGCGGAAAGTTTTTTGCTGTACTCTTTTGCTTCGGCGAGCTCGGAGCGAATTTTGGCGTTGGTACTACTGCCAATATAAATGTTGTGTCCTTCAAAGGACTTGAAATAATACTCTTCGTGATTATTGACGCTTTTCACGGTAAGTATGCCGGAATAGACTTTGATCTTGGAGGACGAGGCGTTTTGTTTGGCGACAGGCAGCTTGATCTCGTTCAGCGCTGATGTCAAAGATCCGACAATGCCACCGTTGCTTTCATTAACGCATCCGTTACATAATAATAAAATAGCGGAAAGGCATAATGCTGAAATTTTTCCCGAGTTCATAACGTAATCCTTGAATTTCATGACATGGTATTTACTAAAGGAGTTTCGCTTTTCTGTGAAGACGAACTTCTTACCTGTGACGCCTAACCGCGTTATATACAACTGGAGCAAAAACAGGTCAAGAAATGCTGGATGTCCCATTGAAAACTACAGTGATGATCTGTCTGCAACAAGTGGTTGAAAAATATTTTATATCTATATGTTATGCAGATTATGAAGAGTGTTGAAAAAGAGTTTTCGGCAAGGATTCCCTGCTGAGACCGAAGTGGCGGCGCTGCCCTGCCGAAGATGTCCGGGCGCGCAGCGTGGTGAGTGCGGCGCAGACTGCCTGACCTGGTCCGGCGCGTCTGGGCGGCGGCATAGCTTTGCGTGAGCGTTCAAAAAGCATCCGATACGCCCGTTCCCGGAATGCTCGCGCCCGGAAAATCGCCTCGGAAATTTCCGGAAAAATCTGGAAGAAAAACGGAATGTTCGGCGTCGTCCGAGCTTTCAATCCGCGCGTTCTGACGGCGGAAAATCTTTGGGAGACAGGGAAACGGGGCATTGACAGGTCTTGGGCGGTGAGTATCCTAAGGCAAACCCCTTTAGGAAGGAGTCGACCCCATGAAAGTCACCACGAGGAATATTTTGGAAGGTGTGGTTACGTCTGTAAAAAGAGGCGTTGTCAACGATGAGGTCGATATCGACCTCAAGGGCGGTTTGAAGGTTGCCGCCGTCGTGACCTGCCAAAGCACCGAAACGCTCAAACTGGAACCCGGCCGTGAAGTGCTGGCCATGGTGAAGGGCGTGAATGTTCTGCTTGTTCGCGAGAGCGACGGCTTTATTCTTTCTTCGCGCAACATGCTGCCCGGCAAGGTCGTGAGCGTGAAAAAAGGGCAGATCATGGCCAGCGTGGCCGTGGAGCTGGAAAACGGACAGCGTCTGACCTCCGTATGCACCGTGGACAGTGCGGATGACGCCGGCATTGCCGAAGGCGTGCATGTGCTGGCCGCCATCAAGGCTCCGCATGTGATTCTTGCCGCCAGACAGTAGCCCCTTCGACAGGAGCGCTGCTCCTGCAAAACAACTTGTCCGGAATATGGTCGGGTTCGACGATATTCCGGCTTTTTTTGCCCATCGACGTTCGGAGGCCCCGAGGCGATGCGGCGCGTTTCCATGTCGAAGGCGCGGAACGTCTGCCTTGAAGGCGCAGTACGATTTCCGTCTTTTGGCCGGGGGCGGCGTGCTTTCGTTGGCTTTCCCGCCCGGGTACGCAGACTGCCGCGCGTCTTTTGGCGTTCTGAAGCGGCCCGGTTGCCTGATCGGCGTGCGCGTCATATTTCTTTTTCGTTCAAAGCGGCGTTTTTTGCGAAAAACGTTTTCCGGGCTGGGACGTTCGGCGCGCTTTTTCGGGAAATTGCAAGAATTTGTCACGAAAAAGGGGCGGAAAAATTATGGCGGAAAAACAAGGACTGTGCCACAGCTAGAAAGACGCCGCGGCGGAAAGCGGGCCGCGGACGCGTTGAGGACGACGAGGCGTTTTCATCGACGCCGAACGAACATCGCGCGGAAGCGCTGAACTGTTCCGGCCGACGGTCGGATGAACATACGAGGTGACTATGCGTTTTTTTAAATGGTGCGCCAACGTGGCGCTGGCGGTATGCCTGGCGCTGGGCGGCACGGGAGCGGCGCAGGCCGTTTCCGACATACAGATATTCCGTCTGGAAAACGGACTGACCGTGCTTGTGCGGGAAGACAGTCGTTTCCCGCTGGTTTCGGTGCGTCTTTTCGTGAAGGCCGGCTCGGCCTGGGAAAGGCCGGAAGAGGCGGGCATGAGCCATCTTCTGGAGCACATGGTGTTCAAGGGCTCCAAGACCAGCGGTCCGGGCGTGGACAAGCGCGTGGAAAACGCGGGCGGCTCCATGAACGCCTACACGTCCTATGACATGACTACCTATCTGACCGATCTGCCCGCCGCGAAATGGAAGGACGCCATGACAGCGGTGCGCGATCTGGCCTTTGATCCGCTGCTGCGTCAGGCCGATCTGGACGCGGAACGGGAAGTGGTCATTGCGGAAAAGAAGCAGCGCGGCGACAGCCCCATGACGAAGCTCTTCCAGACGACGCTTGCGCACACGCTGAAGGGCACGCCCTACGAAACGCCGGTCATCGGCACGGAAAAGGCGCTGCGCGGCGTGACGCCCGAGATGATGCGCGACTACATTCGTCGGCGCTACGATCCGCGTGACATGGTGCTCTCGGTGGCGGGCGACGTGAAGGCTTCCGACATTCTGGCCGAGGCGAAAACGCTGTTCGGCGGATACCGGAACAACAACGTGCTCAAGGTGGAGCTGTCCTTTGATCCTGCCGATCTGGCGCAGGGGCTGGTGGTCGATGTGGAGGCCGGGCCCTGGGACAAGGCGTTCGTGTCGCTGTCCTTCCCGCTGCCGGGCATGAAGGATGAGCTTCTGCCTGCGGCCGACGTGCTGGCGCATCTTCTTTCCGGCGACGACACTGCGCTGCTGCCCGTGTCGTTCCGCATTCAGAAACCGGTGGTGGACAGCGTGAGCGCTTCGGCCATGAGCTTTGAGCGGGCGGGCGCGTTCATGATTCTGGCGCAGCTCGACGCCGACAAGACACCCGAGTATCTGCGCGATCTGGGCAAGACGCTGGCCTCGCTCAAGGCGACGGCCTTCACCGACGAGCAGATTGCCCGCGCCCGTCTGAACCTTGAGGACAATTACCTGCGCGGCCTTGAGAACATTGCCGACGTCGCGGAGACCATGGGTTCAGAGTATTTTTACGATCCGTCCAGCGTGGGCGGAGAGCGCTATCTTTCTGCAGTGCGCAGCGTGGGCCGCAAGCAGATTCAGGAAGTCATCGACCGCTGGCTGCGTCCCGACGCGCTGACCGTGGCCGCGCTGGTTCCGCAGGGAGAAAAGGGCGGAGCTGCGGCGCTGGACGGTGCCGCGGCAAAGGCCGCGCTCGTGCAGGGCTGGCCGGAAGCGGGCAAGGCCGCGCCCGTCGAAGCGAAGAAGGACAAGGCCGACAAGGCGCTTCGCCCCGAAGTGATCGCCCTCGGCGAGGGCCGCACGCTCGTGCTTCTTCCCGACAGGTCGCTGCCCTACGTGTCCGCCGCGCTGAGCTTTTCCGGCGGCGAGCTTCTGGCGGGCGACAATGAGGAAGGTCTGGCCTCGCTCACTGCGGCCGCGCTGCCCACGGGCACGAAGAACCGCAGCCTGAGCGACATCAACGTGTACCTTTCCGGTCGCGCGGCGGGACTTTCCGCGGGAAGCGGTCTGCGTTCGTTTACCGTGCAGATGGACGCCCCCGCAAAGTTTGCGACCGAGGTGTTCGCGCTCATGAAGGAAGTGCTGGAACAGCCCGCCTTCCGCGACGAAGACGTGGAGCGCGTGAAGCGTGAACAGATAGCGTCCATTGTGAGCAGCGAGCAGAGCGTCATGGGCCTGCTCGGCAGGAATCTGCGGCATTTTCTTTTCGGCAAGGGATCCTACGCGCACAGAAACGACGGCGATCCCGCCGTGGTGGCCAAGTACACGGCAAAGGACGTTGCGGCGTTCTGGAACCGGCAGAAGGAGCGTCCGTGGGTGCTTTCCGTGGCGGGCGACTTCGACCGCGCGCAGGTGGAAGCGTTTGTGAAGTCGCTGCCTGCGCCTTCGGAAAAGGCGCTTGAGAGCGAGGCCCCCGCGTGGACGAAGGAAAAGACGTGGAGCATGAAGCTGCCCGGACGCAATCAGGCCGTGTACCTCATGCTCTTCCCCACGGCGGGCGCGGAGGACGCCGACAGACCGGCACTGCGTCTGCTTTCGGAATCGCTCGGCGGATTCACCGGCAAGCTTTATCAGGATCTGCGGGAAAAGCAGAGTCTCGGCTACTCGGTGTTCCCTGTGGACTGGGCCGGAAAGGATACGGGTTTTCTTGCCTTCGGCATTATCGCCTCGCCGGAAAATCTGGACAAGGCCAAGGCGTCCTTTGAAGCCATCGTGCGCGATCTGCACGAAAATCTGCTCCCAGAAGAAACGCTGGAGCGGGCCAAGGCCGTGGCCGAGGCCAACTACTACCGTGCAAGGCAGAGCCGCGCCATGCGCGCCGGAGAGGGCGCAGCCAACATTCTGAACGGTCACGGCCTCGACTACGGCCGGGAGTGCCTTGAGGCCATGAAGGCCGTGGACGCGAAAACGCTGCGCGAAACGGCGCGCAAGTATCTGGACCTGAACCGCGCTTATGATCTTCGCGTGACGCCGTAGCGGCGCGAAGGCTGCGGAATGCGCCGCAGCCTGGGCGGATAAGCGAAAACAGCAGGGGGGCGACGGAATTTTCCGTCGCCCCCTTTCATGTTTTCAGGAACTTGGGGAGCGGAAGCAATCAAAAAGGAACCCGCCTGTTCGGCAGAAGGAGCGCCAGCGGCCGGAGCCGGAGCGCGCCGCCCGGCGAAGGGGGCCCGGCGAAGGGGGCGCGGCGAAGGATCAGTGCGTCCAGTCGATGACGGGGACCGCGTCGCCCAGCTTCTTTTCTATGGCTGCCTTCATGGCTTCGGCGTTCGGGCAGGGCATGCCTATGGGACTGCCCTTGCGTATGCAGGAGGCGAGAAACACGGCTTCCGCTCCGCGATCGACCAGCATTTTCGCCCGGGTGACGGCGTGCTTGCCCGGGCAGCCGCCGCAGCTCACGAATCCCACGATTTCGCAGGGCGCAAAGGATTCAAAGGCCATGGTTCCCGCGCCTGCGCATTTGAAGTCCGTGGTGCCGGGGCACATGTCTTCGGTCTGCTGGCAGCGTATGATGCCTATTTTCTTCATGATGTCCTCCTTGCCGCAGGGGCGGCTTCCGCTCAGCTTACGCCAGGGGCCCGGGATCGCGCAAGAGCGGCGGCAAAAAAACGCGGGCGGATGAGGCTACATTGCAAAATGTTGCACGACGGGAAAGAGTTTGAAACGTGACTTTCCTGCCCGCTCATGTACAAGGGATCTGTCGAAGGTTGTCAGCTCCCCTGGATAACCAGAGATTTTCATACTCTTCTCCTCCATACCCCTTTCCATGCCGGCCGGTTCCCAGCTCCACGAACCGGCCGGTTTATTTTTGCGTGAGCGGCAGGCATTCGGTCTTTCCGCTGCGCGCAGGGCGATGCCCCAGCGTGGACAGTTGGAACATCTGCCCGGCAGTCATGCCCCCGCAGGACGAGGCACGAAAAAAAAGGCCGGACGATGACTCGTCCGGCCGCGGCGGCGTCGGTGCGGGATTCCGTAAAAGGGGCTGCTTCGCGCCGAGGTCTGCGAAACGTACGGAATCTGCGCTGTCGCCTGCTGCTTTTCCCGGCGGTTTCGCCGGAACGGGTTACTCCTTCTCCTCGGTCTTGGCCTCCCCGGGCAGCTTTTCCGCAAGAATCTTGTCTATCATGTTGCCGTCCATGTCCACCACCTCGAAGCGCCAGCCCTGACAGGCCACGTGATCGCCCTCGCGGGGAATGCGGCCCGTCAGGTACATGAACATGCCGCTCAGAATGGTGTAGTATCCCTTGTCCTCGGCGGGCAGCGTCTGAATGCCGAGTCTGTCCTTGAGTTCCGGCACGGGAATGCCGCCGTCCATGAGCCAGCTGCCGTCCTCGCGCTGCACGGCCCAGGAATCCTCATGCGGGGTGTCGATCTGTCCGGCCAGCGCCGTGAGAATGTCGCGGGGCGTGACGATGCCCTGCAGGGTGCCGTATTCATCGACAATGAACACAAGGTACAGACGCTGTTCCTGAAAGCGTTTCAGCAGCTCCAGACTGGTGAGCGTTTCCGGCACGAACACGGGCGGCAGACATTGGGCGGTCAGCTCGCGGGAAAAGGTTTCGGCGTCGTTTGCGGATTCCGCGCACAGCAGCAGCGCCTGATTGGTGCGTATGACGCCGAGCAGATTGCCGAGGCCGCCGCTGCACACCGGCAGCCAGGAATGCTCGAATTCCTTCAGCACGTCCAGATTTTCCTGCGGGGAGAGCTGCGTATCCAGAAAAAGCACGTCGGCGCGGGGCACCATGATGGAGTTTGCCGGACGGTCGTCGAGGCGGAAAATGTTGCGCAGCATGTCGCGCTGACGGCTTTCGATGGCTCCGGCTTCCGAACTTTCGTCGATCATGGCCTGAATTTCCTCTTCGGTGACGGCCTGACTCTCGTCGGGCCGCGCGCCCAGAATGCGCAGAATGAGGCTGGTGGACCAGGAAAGAAGCAGCACGAAGGGAGCGCTTATTTTGGCAAGGGCCGTCATGGGCCGCGCCACGAGACAGGCCATGCGCTCGGGCGCGAGCTGTCCGAGGCGCTTGGGCACGAGTTCGCCCACCACGATGGACAGATAGGTGACCGCCATGACCACGACCACGGTGGCCAGCATGCCTGCCGTGGCCGCCGGAACGCCGAGGCTTTCGTGCATCCACACGGAGAGCGGCCCGGCCAGGGCCGATTCACCGAAAATGCCGCTCAGAAGCCCGATGGACGTGATGCCTATCTGTATGGCGGAAAGAAAGCGGGTGGGGTGTTCGCCGAGACGTATGGCGGCCTGTGCGGCCTTGTCGCCGGCGGCGGCCCTCGGAGAGAGCCGCGCCTTGCGGGCGGTCACGAGGGCGATTTCAGACATGGCAAAAATGCCGTTCAGCACGATGAGCACTATAAGAATAATTATTTCCATGTATTGATTGTCATAATTATCGCAAAAGTGTCAATGTCTTTTTTGAATATGCAATCAATTCTTCTTCTTTTTGTTGAAAACGTCATAAATCGGGATGTTTTTATTTTTTATGCATGCATGTAGTTGAAAATATCTGTGAATGATAATGCTCCATGATGAGCAGTTCTGGAGAATAGTAAAGCTGTTGCTTTGTGCGGAATGAATGAAGAGATGCGGAGAATAAAACAGCAGCGCCGTTTTTTGTGATTTTTGAAGAGAACTGTGAAGAGCGCAAAGTGTGCGCGGAGCCTGCGGCAGGGGCTTGCTGCGGAGGTTTTCACTTTTTTTCGCATGGTTGCAGAATCGGAGCTTTTGCGGCTATGGTTTGAAAAGTATTTGGAAATGCCCGCGCCGGCGGGCGAGCGCCTTTCGGACAGAACCATGAAACGTATCCTTGTTTTTCTCAAACAGTGGGCTCTGGTGGTGGCCATCATCACCGGCGCGCTGGGGCATTCCGTTTTTTCTCATTTCCTTTCTTTCTCCGTATCTGCTCATAGTCATGCTGCTGTTCACGTTCTGCGGAATGTCGCTGCGAACGGTGCGCATTCATCGTCTGCACGTCATGCTGCTCGCGTTGCAGATGGCGGGAAGTCTGGTTCTGTACTGGCTTCTTCTCGGCTGGAACGATCTTGCGGCGCAGACGGTGGGGCTCATCATGCTTGTGCCCACGGCCACGGCTGCCGCCACCATTACCGGCATGCTCGGCGGCAGCGTGGGCTTTCTGGCGACCTATGTGTTTCTCGGCACGTTTTCCTCCATTGTGGCCGCACCGCTGCTCGTGCCCATGATGGCTCCCGGGCACGTGGACATGCCGTTCTTCGCTTCCATGATGTCGGTGTTCTTCAAGGTCGGCCCCATTCTCTTCGTGCCGTTTTTCTGTGCGCTCGCGCTCCAGTCCTTTGCGCCGCGCGTGTGTGAGAGCATAGTCCGCAAAAGCTTCGTTTCCTATTATCTCTGGGTGGCCATGATTCTCATTCTCATGGGCAGCACCTTCGACATGCTGCTCTCTCCCGGCCGCAAGGACGTCGGCGCGGAAATCGTGGTGGCCGCGTGCGGCGTGGTGGTGTGCATGTTGCAGTTTCTGGTGGGCAAGCTGATCGGCTCCCTGTATCACCGGCGCATTTCCGCCGGTCAGGCGCTGGCGCAGAAGAATCTGATGCTGGCCATGTGGCTGGCCTTTCAGTATTTCGATCCCATGGTGGTGGTCGGGCTTGCGGCCTATTCCGTCACGCAGAACGTGTTCAACGCCACGCAGCTCTGGCTCAAGGGCCGGATGGACGGGCGGGTGCAGGAGCGGCTGCATGCGTATCACGAGCAGAAGCATCACGGCGCGGACGGAGGCGTGAAGTAATACGGCGGCGACGCCGGAGCGCGAACAGAACAGGCATGGAGGTGCGGCGTGAAGATAGGCGTGTTGCAGATGGACGTGGTCAAAGGCGACCGGCAGGCCAACCGGGAAAAGGCGCAGCGTCTTGCGGCAGAGGCCGCGGCTCTGGCGGGTCCGCCGGACGCGCTGGTGCTGCCGGAACTGTGGTCCACGGGCTACGCGCTGGAGCGGGCCGGGGAACTTGCCTCGCCTATGGGGCGGGAGGACGCCGATTTTCTCGGAGAGCTCGCGCGGCGGCATCATGCGGCGTTCATCGGCGGTTCCGTGCTGTCGGAACAGGACGGCAAGGTGTTCAACCGCGCACAGGTCATTGACGTGGAAGGCCGGTACGTGACCGGCTACGACAAGATTCATCTGTTCCGCCTGATGGACGAGCACAGGTTTCTGACCAGGGGCCGGGAGACGTGTTTGTTTTCGTTTTCTGGCATGCGCTGCGCGCTGGCCATATGCTACGACATCCGCTTCTGTGAGCTCATCCGCAAGCTGGCCGTGGCCGGGGCGGAGGCGCTGTTCGTCAGCGCCGAGTGGCCCATGGTCAGGTGCGATCACTGGGAAACGCTGCTGCGCGCCCGCGCCATTGAAAATCAGATGTACGTGGTGGCCTGCAACCGCTGCGGCGGCGAGAACGGGGAACGGTTTGCGGGGCATTCCATGATCGTTGCGCCGGACGGCGAGGTGCTGGCCTGCGCCGGAGACGGCGAAGAGTTCATTGCGGCGGAACTGGAAGCGGAGCGCGTCCGCCGCGTGCGGGAGAGCATTCCCGTGTTTCTCGACAGGGAACCCGAGCTCTACTGAGCGCGGAGAGAGAACATGCGCGGCCGCCCCGGCAGAGCCGCGGCGGAGAGCCCGAGCCTGCCGAGATGTTCCGCGCCAGGCGTCGGAGATGTTCGCAGGGACTTCGCAGGTACTGAGATGGCCAGCGCCTCGGGCATGTTACGTTTTCGGCGGCGTTTTGTCCGCCGTCTTCGCAGTGATTGCGATATTCACGGCGCGCCGAAACACGGCGTGAGGAAAACAAAAAGCGCCTTCCTTAGGGAAGGCGCTTTTTGTTCAGGTCAAAGACGCGGAAGGGTGCGCCGGGGCATGGCAACGCCCGGCGCGACGCCGTCGTCAGATTTTGATGATGCCGAGGGCTGCGGCCACGGAGGAGACGAGCACCACGAGCAGCAGCAGGGGGGCGAGCCAGGAAATGCAGATGCGGAAGATCTTTTCGCCGTGGAAGGCGGAGGAGAGCTTCACTTCGGAAATGAGGTTTTCGATGCCCACGATGCGGCCGATGAGCAGGCAGGTGAGCATGGCGGCCAGCGGGCAGAGAATGAGGCTGGCGAGGAAGTCCATCATGTCGAGGATGCTGAGTCCGGCAATGGAAATGAAGTCCCACACGCCGAAGCCGAGGGAGCAGGGCACGCCGAGGGCGATGGCTTCAAAGGTCATGAACAGGGCGCTCTTTCTGCGCGACCAGTGAAGTTCGTCGGTGAGGGTGGACACGCAGGTTTCCATGATGGAAATGCTGGAGGTGAGGGCGGCGAAGAACACCATGAGGAAGAACACGGCGCCGATGATGCCGCCGAAGCCCATGCTCTCGAAGATTTTGGGAATGGTGATGAACATGAGCGAGGGGCCGGCGTTCAGCGCTTCGGCGGTGCCGCCGGAGAAGGCGAACACGGCGGGAATGATCATGAAGCCGGCAAGCGTGGCGACGAGGGTGTCCATGAGGCCGATGCTGTAGGTGGCCTCTTCGACGTTGACTTCCTTCTTCATGTAGGAGCCGTAGGTGATGAGGATGCCCATGCCTATGGACAGGGAGAAGAAGAGCTGACCGCAGGCGGCCACCACGGTCATGATGGAGAACTTGGAGAAGTCGGGCACGAGGTAGTAGTAGATGCCCGCGCCCGCGCCGGGACGGGTCATGGAATAGACGGCCACGATGACGGCAAGCACGAGCAGCAGGGGCATCATGACGCGCGAGGCGCGTTCCACGCCGCCTTCCACGCCCTTGAGAATGATGCCGAGGGTGCAGCCGAGGAAGATGAGATTCCAGAGAATGGGTTCAAGCGGCGAGGAGATGAAGCTGCCGAAGTAGCCGTCTCCGGCCACAAGGCTGACGTCGCCCACGACGTACTCGAACAGATATTTCACGATCCAGCCGCCGATGAGGCAGTAGTAGGGCAGAATGAGCATGGGCACGACGGCGTTGACCCAGCCGCCGAACACCAGGAAGGGGTTGCGCTGCATCTGACCGAAGGCGCGATAGGCGCCCACGGGGCTGAGTCTGGTCTTTCTGCCGAGGCTGGTTTCGGCCACGATGAGCGAGTAGCCGAAGGTGAGCATGAGAATGAGATAGACCAGCAGGAAGATGCCTCCCCCGTACTTGGCGGCGAGATAGGGGAAACGCCAGATATTGCCGAGGCCCACGGCAGAGCCGGCCACGGCGAGAATGAAACCTATGTTGCCGGAAAAGAGGCCGCGGGCACTGCCTTTGCCATGATCGGATGAGGCCTGCTGGGACATGTGTGACTCCTGAAGGAAAAAGTGTTCGCAACAGGATATAAGAAGGATGAGAAAATGACAAGCCGAAATGTGTTTTGCCTCGACAGGAGTGCCGGAGAGCGCCTGCGCCGCAGTTTTGCATGCGATTTTCGCGTGTTTGCGCCGCCATCATATCTTCATGAAAACGTCATCGCGGCGTGACGTTTTTTCCCGGGCGGCGTGGTAGAGTGATTCCTGATGGTTTGCGGAGCGCGGCGCGTGATAAAGTTGTCCGTGTTGTCGGTGTATCATCGTTTTTCCCGCGGCGGTCTGCTAGGGTTTGATCGAAACCGGGCGGAGCCGCGATGCCGGTCGCGCGGCCTGTGCGGCGAACCGGTTCCGAATCTGTCATCCGGAGGTCTTTATGATGGAAGCGGGAACTCTTGAACGTCTGAATGCCGAACTTGAGGAGGAACAGGAACGTCTGCGGTATCTGCGGGGCCTGTTTCAGGGCGAATCCATGCCGGACAAGCTCGACGACGCCCTGCACATGGAGTCCGTGCGCTTTGCCGGAACGCTTGCCGACAGAAGCGCCAGACGACTGAGCGCCCTGCGCAGACTGGCGCTCGGCGGCTCGTGGGAGGAACGCTTCTGTGAGGACTGCGGGGAACCGATTCCGCTCTCCCGCATACTGGCCGCGCCGGAATGCGTATGCTGCCGCCGCTGCCAGGCCGTGCGCGAAGGCGATCCCGCCGCGCTCGCCGAGCTTGAGGACTGATTGTGTCCCGGGATGTCATAAGACTGTAATACTCACGTCACATGAGTTTGGCATGCTGCTCCGAAATCACAGGACAGTTGATAACGGAGTGAGAGTATGTCGTTCTTTACAGCCATGCAGCTTCTCGGCGGCGTGGGAATTTTTCTCTACGCCATCAAGCTCATCAGCGAATCCCTGCAGATGGTGGCCGGTGAGAGACTGCGCAACATCATAGGCATGTTTACGAAAACGCCCGTTCTGGGCGTTTTTTTGGGTACGGCCGTCACCATGGTCATTCAGAGCAGCAGCGCGACCACCGTCATGACGGTGAGCTTCGTGGACGCCGGTCTCATGAATCTTACCCAGGCCATCGGCGTCATCATGGGCGCCAACATCGGCACCACGGTCACGGGACAGATTCTGGCCTTCCGGGTCAAGGATCTGGCGTATCTGTTCGTCATCGTGGGGGTGCTGCTCATTTTCGTCTGCTCGTCCAGGAAGCTCAAGCATCTCGGCGAAGGCCTGCTCGGCTTCGGCCTGCTCTTCATAGGCATGCAGGCCATGGAAAGTTCCATGGCCTTCCTGCGCGACAGGCAGGATATTTTCCTCGCCTTCAGCAACAATCCGCTGCTCGGCCTTGCCGCGGGCATGTTCCTCACGCTGCTTGTGCAGTCGAGTTCCGCCACGGTGGGCCTGACCATTGCGCTCGGCACGCAGGGACTCATTCCCCTGGAAGCGGCCATTCCCATCATTTTCGGCGACAACATCGGCACCACGGTCACGGCGGTGCTCGCGGCGCTCGGCACGGGACGCGCCGCGCGTCAGGCCTGCGCGGCCCATGTGCTGTTCAACGTCATAGGCGTGTGCATCTGGCTGCCGCTCATGCCTCTCTGGATAGGCTTCATCGAGGCTTCGTCCTCGTCCATCGGGCATCAGATAGCCAACGCCCACACCATGTTCAACATCTGCAACACCCTTCTCTTCCTGCCCTTCGTCAAGCCCTTTGCGGCGCTCATCCGCAGGATCATTCCCGACGCGGACCGCATCGACCGCCGCGACGCCGCCTATCTCGATCCTCATCTCATCCAGCGCACGCCCGTGGTGGCCGTGAGCGCCGTGAAGCATGAATGCCGCCACATGGGCGAAATCGTGCTCGAACTTCTGGAACGCACGGAAAAGGTGTTCTTTGAGGAAAAGGACGACGAGAAGGAAGAAGTGCTGCGTCTGGAAGAAAAAATCGACAGACTGGAAACTGCGATCCGCAGCTATGCTTCGGACATCATGCAGACCGGCCTCGACGGAAAGGACGCCGACATGCTGGAAGCCTGCGTGGTGAGCGCGGGCGATCTCGAACGCATAGGCGACAAGGGCAAGAGACTCATCGACTTTTACGAATACCGCAGAAAGAGAGGCGACGACTTTTCTTCTGCGGCCATGAACGAAATACGTTCGCTCTTTTTTGAAACTCGCCGGGCCGTGCGGCTGGCGCTGGACGTGTTCGGCTCCGAACCGTTCACCGCCAGGGAAAAGGAGACGCTGGACGCCCTGGCCGATCATATCCGCGAGCTGGAATCCACGCTGCGGGCAAGCCACGCTTCCCGCCTGAGCGCCGGGCACTGCTCTCCCGAATCCGGGCTGGTCTTTATTGACGTGCTTGGAGCCATCGAGCAAATAGCGTATCGTTCAAGAAAGATCGCCGATCACATGGCGGGTCGGCAGAGTGCGGAGGCGTAACCGTGGCCGAAAACAAAGAGCATAGGACGGAGCCGCAGGAAGCGGGTCAGAAGAAAATAGACCTCACGGCGCAGGACTACTATCTCAACAGAGAACTGAGCTGGCTGGACTTCAACGCCCGCGTGCTCCAGACGGCGCTTGACGAGCGACTGCCTCTTCTGGAGCAGACCAAGTTTCTGTCCATATTCTACAACAACCTCGACGAATTCTTCATGGTGCGCGTGGCCAAGGTGCTGCGTCAGTACCGCGAGGGCGCGGCAAGCTGCGAGGCCGACCGCATGACGCCTTCGCGTCAGCTTGCCGAGATTCGCCGCAAGGCCTCGTCGCTGCTGTCTCTGGCGAGCGAGCACTGGCAGAAGAAGCTCGTGCCTCTGCTCCGGGAACGGGATGTTCACCTCGTCCACTACGACGAACTCACGGAAAAGCAGCGTCGTTTTCTGCTGTCCTACTTCCGCGACGAAATTTATCCCGTGCTCACGCCGCAGGCCATTGACCCGGGGCATCCCTTTCCCACCATTTCCAATCTCAGCCTGAACTTCATCATCCGGCTCCAGGGCAGGGACGGCATTGCCCGCTTCGCCAGACTGCGCTGCCCGAGCAACGTGTCGCGCTTCATCTTCATTCCGCGCAACAAGGAGGCCAAGACCTACGCTTCCCTCGGTCTGAAGGCCAACGTGCGCGACGCCGACATTCTGCTGCTTGAGGAACTCATCGGCGAGCATCTCGGTCTGCTGTTCCCGGGCTACACCGTGGTGGACTACGGCCTTTTCCGCATCACCCGCAACACCGACGTGGACATCGACGAGGACGAGAGCGAGGATCTGCTCGAAGCCGTGCAGGACATGGTGGAGCAGCGCCGCTTCGGCGGCGTGGTGCGCCTTGAGACCGCGCGCGGCATGTCGTCCGATCTTTCGGAATTTCTCATCAAGCGCCTGGGGCTCAAGCCCTTTCAGGTGTACCGCGTGAAGGGGCCGCTGGCCTTTGCGCAGTTCATGTCCCTCTACGGTCTGGACAGGCCCGGCCTCAAGATTCCGGGGCACAGTCCCGCCATTCCCCCGGTGCTTCAGACCGACAGTCTGTTCCGCATCATCCGCAAGCAGGACGTGTTTCTGCATCACCCCTACGACAGCTTCTCCCCGGTGCTGGACTTCGTGCAGACGGCTGCCGAAGACCCGGACGTCATTTCCATCAAACAGACGCTCTACCGCGTGGGCAACGATTCGCCCATCGTGCGGTCGCTCATCGAGGCGCGCCGTCGCGGCAAGCAGGTGACGGCGGTGGTGGAGCTCAAGGCCCGCTTCGACGAAGAGCGGAACATCACCTGGGCCGAGGAGCTGGAGCGCGAAGGCGTGAACGTGGTGTACGGCTTCGTGGGCATGAAGATTCACGCCAAGCTCTGCCTTGTGGTGCGCCGCGAGGCGGAAGGCGTGGTGAGCTACGCCCACATAGGCACGGGCAACTACAACGCCTCCACGGCGAGGCTCTACACCGACATGGGCATTCTGACCTGCCAGCCCGACATCTGCGCCGACATGGCCGATCTTTTCAACGTCATGACCGGCTATGCGGAAAAGGACAACTATCGCGAGCTTCTCGTTTCGCCCAACTCCATGCGCCGCCGTCTCATCGAGCAGATTCAGAACGAAATCGCCGTGTGCTCCCGAGGGGGCGAAGGCGAAATCATCATGAAGTGCAATCAGCTTGTGGACAGAAAGATCATCCGCGCGCTGTACATGGCGTCCATGGCAGGCGTGAAGGTGCGGCTCATCGTGCGCGGCATCTGTTGTCTGCTGCCCGGACTGCCCGGCGTGAGCGAGAACATCACGGTGCATTCCATCGTGGGGCGCTTTCTGGAACACGCCCGCGTGTACTGGTTCCGCAACGGCGGCAGCTCGTGCATGTTCATGGGCAGCGCGGACATGATGTCCCGCAATCTGGACAGGCGCATTGAAGTGCTCACGCCCGTGCTCGACGAAAACATTCGCCGCACGCTGCTTGAGGTGCTCAGGCTCCAGCTTGCCGACAACATGCAGGCCTGGGAGCTGCGCGGCAACGGCGAATACGTGCGCCTTTCCCCTGCGGAAGGAAGCGAGCCCGTCAATTCGCAGGAAATTCTTCTCAAGCGCTGAAGAAGCATTCTTCAGGGAGGAACTATGGTCAGATCGGCAGGAAAGAACGGCGGAACGCGCAGATCCGGCGGCGGACGCAGGTCCGGACGCGGCAGAGCGGCCGAAGTTGCGGCTGTGGAGACGACTCTTTCCGTTGACGAGAAGAAAGGAGCGTCTGAAGAGATGCCTGCGGAGGCGCCTGCGGCAAAAGCTCCGGGCGCCGGAAACGATTCCGGGATCATGGAAGCTGCGGCCGCGAGTGTCGGCGAGGCGCAGGTCGAGACTCGGCAGAGCGCGCCGGAGGTTGTTTCGGATGTGGTCTCGGACGCCGCAGCTGATGCCGCTTCTGATGTCGTCCCGGACTTCGCATCGGAAGGGGACACGGCAAACGCTGCGCCTGACGCTGAGCCGTGCGACGATGCCGCCGAAGAAGCGGCCTTGCCCGAAGGCGCGGAACGCGCGCCGGAAGAGGCCGTGTTGCCGGATTCGGAAAAGGCTCTGGAAGACGCTTCCGAACAGCCTTCCGCGGCATGCCCTTCGGAGGCTGAGGCCGCATGTTGTCCGGAGTCAGGCTCCGGGGAACGCGTTCCCGGCGAGCTCGACATGCTGCGCGGGGCGCTTTTTTCGGAAGATCTGGAACAGGCCGCCGTGGAGCAGATGTTTCAGTGGAAGAAGGAGCGCCCGCAGAGCGGCGCAGACGGCGGGGAAGAAGCGGAGCTTTCCGGCGCGGCGCTGCTTGAGGCCGTGCATCACGGCCGTCACGTGGCTGCGCTTGCGCTGGCGCTGTTCGAGCCTCTTGCCCCGCGCTTCGGTCTTGACATGCGCTGGGCCCGAATGCTGGCGCAGGCCGCGCTGTGGCACGACCTCGGCTTTGCCGTGGGCGGACGCCGCCGCCATCACAAGCGCAGCATGGAAATCATCGAGGAAAACGTTTTTCTGTCGCTTTCCTTCGGACTGACGGAGGCTGAGCGCCCGCTGGTGGCGCTGCTGGCCCGCTATCACCGCCGCGCCTGGCCGAGCATGAGGCATCGGCGCTTTGCCGCGCTCTGCCGCGAGGATCGCAAGGCGCTCCGCGCTGCGGCCGCCGTTCTCAGAATCGCCGACGCCCTGGACTACCGTCACAAAGGCGTGGTGGAAGAGGTGCGGGTGAGTCTTCGCCGTCACGCGGTGCGTCTGGTCTGCTTCGGCTCGGAGCCCTGCGGCCGCGAATGCCGCCGCGCGCTGAAGAAGGGAGATCTTTTTGAAGACCTGTACGGCGGACGTCTGGAGGTCGTGCAGGGAAAGGAAGGTGACAGGGATGCCGGTTGAGAATCCTGCGGGCAGGGGGCGCACCGTCGCCATCATGGATCTGGGGTCGAACTCCCTGCGCATGATGATCGTCCGCATCGGTGAAAACCGCGTGACCAGCGTGCTCAATCAGGTGAAGCAGATGGTCAGGCTCGGCGAGGGCGCGTTCGGAGAACACAGGCTTCAGCCCGAACCCATGCGCCGCACCATTGCCGCGCTGCGCGGCTTTGCGGGCATGTGCCGTTCCTACGGCGTGGATGAGATTGTGGCGCTGGCCACCGCCGCCGTGCGCGACGCCGCCAACGGTCAGGAATTCATGGACGAGGTGCGCCGGGAAACCGGCGTGGACTTCACGGTGATCTCCGGCAGGGAAGAGGCCCGTCTCATCTGCCGCGGGGTGTCGGTGGCGCTCGAACCCTTTGCCGGAAAGCGCATGTTCATCGACATCGGCGGCGGCAGCACCGAGCTTTCCGTGGCGGAAGGCTCGAACATTCTGGAACTGGAGTCGCTCAAGCTCGGCGCGGTGCGTCTGGCCGGGCTTTTCCCCGGTTCCGGCCCGGTGAGCTCCCAGCGCTACGCGGAAATGCAGAAGTACGTGCGCGATCACGCGGTTCTGCCCCTCCAGCGCATGGAGGCGCAGGCCCCGGGCGAGCTGGTGGGCAGTTCCGGCACCATTCAGAGCCTTGCGGAAATGGCCGTGGCCATGGCCAGAGACAGCGGGAAAAAAACGGGCGACACCGCGGAAATGCTCAGCTACAGCTCGCTTCGGCGCGTGGTGAAGGCGCTTTGCGAACGCAATGAGGAAGAGCGCATGTCGCTGCCCGGCATGAATCCCCGCCGCACGGGCATACTTATTCAGGGCGCGGCCATTCTTCAGACCATCATGGAGGAGCTGGACTTCGATTCCGTGCGGGTTTCCGGCCGCGGACTGCGCGACGGCGCGCTGGCCGACTATCTGGAACGCCTGTTTCCCGAAAAGGGGCGGCTTTCCGTGCGCGACGAGAGCGTGCTGCGTCTGGCGCGGCTGTGCCGCTTTGAAGAAACGCATTCCCGGCACGTGGCAAAGCTTGCCCTCATGCTTTTCGATTCCGCCCGGGAACTCGGCCTGTACCGCGGCCCCGCGCGCATGCGCGAGCTGCTGCACTACGCTGGCCTGCTGCACGACATCGGCATTTTCATTTCCTTCACCAGGCACAACGTCCACAGCCACTACCTCATCCAGAACAGCGAGATGCTCGGCTTCACGCAGAAGGAAGTGTCGCTCATGGCCGCGCTGGCGCTGTTCCACCGCTACGGCTATTCCCGCAAGGACAAGGTCTGTGCCTCCCTTGCCGAAGACTGGCAGGAGCACGCGAGGTATCTTTCGCTGTTTCTGTCTCTGGCGGAAGCCATGGACAAGAGTCACCGGCAGGCCGTGGTGTCCGCATCGTTCGTCCGGCGTGCTCAGGGGCTCGCTCTCGTCATGCGCGCCACGGCGCCCTGCCCCGTGGAGCAGGAGCGTATCAAGCGCTGCCTCAAGGCGCTGGAAAAGTGCTTCGGCAAAACGGACATGGTGTGGGAAGCCGCATCGTAGCGGAAAAATTTTTTCGCTGTGGGGCGGAGTCGTCGAAAGGCGGCTCCGCCCTTTCTCGTCCGGCGTTCCGGCACGGGAAGGGCGCGGAAGATTTTCGGAACTTGTGACTGCGATTCTGGACATTGCCCGGAAAGTGATTAACCTTGCTGCGAAACCAGACGAAAACGCGAAGACGACCGTTGCCGACTTCGCATTATCAGGAGTACAACCATGTGGGAATATACCGAGACTGTCCGTGACCACTTCCTGCATCCCCGCAACGCGGGCGTGCTTGAAGACGCCAACGTCATCGGCGAGGCTGGCAGCCTTGCCTGCGGCGACGCTCTGAAGCTCATGCTCAAGGTCAACGATCAGGGCATCATCGAAGACGCCAAGTTCCAGACCTTCGGCTGCGCGAGCGCCATTGCTTCGAGCTCCGCGCTGACCGAGCTCATCAAGGGCAAGCACATGGATGAGGCCGCCAAGCTCACGAACAAGGAAATCGCCGCGTATCTCGGCGGTCTTCCCAAGGAAAAGATGCACTGCTCCGTCATGGGCGAAGAGGCCCTGGAAGACGCCGTCCGTCACTGGAAGGGACTTCCCTCCAAGGCGAAGGAGGAAGAAGGCCGTCTCGTGTGCAAGTGCTTCGGCGTGACGGATCTGCAGATCATCAAGGTGGCCAGGGAAAACAACCTCACCACGGTGGAGGAAGTCACCGACTTCATCAAGGCCGGCGGCGCCTGCGGCAGCTGCAAGGACGACATTCAGTCCATTCTCGACAAGCTGCACGCCATGGAAAAGCCTCTTGAGGAAATCCGCCCCGTGCCCCGCATGACCAACGTGCAGCGCATGCAGAAGGTCATGACCATCATTAATGAAGACATTGCTCCGCGCCTCGCCCTTGACGGCGGCACCATCGAGCTTGTGGATGTGGACGGAACCACCGTTGTGGTGGCTCTGCGCGGCGCCTGTTCCGGTTGCTCTGCCAGCCAGCTGACGCTGAAGAACCTGGTGGAAAAGACGCTGCGCGAGCAGGTGGATCCCGCCATCAATGTTGTGGAGGCGTAACATGGCCGACCGTACTGATGTGATTTATCTTGACAACAACGCCACCACGAGGGTTGCTCCCGAAGTGGTGGAAGCCATGATGCCCGCCTTCGGCCCGCTTTACGGCAACGCTTCCAGCATGCACACCTTCGGCGGCCAGATGGGCCACTACATCCAGAAGGCCCGCGAGCAGGTGGCCGGCATTCTCAATGCGGATCCGGAAGAGATCGTCTTCACTTCCTGCGGTTCCGAGTCCGACAACTCCGCCTGGTATTCCGCCACGGAAACCCAGCCGGAAAAGCGCCACGTCATCACCACCAAGGTGGAACATTCCGCGGTGCTGGCCTACGGTCACTACCTTGAGGACAAGGGCTACGAAGTGACCTGGCTCGGCGTGGACGACAAGGGCCGCCTCAACCTTGAGGAACTCGACCGCGCCATCCGTCCGGACACGGCGCTTGTGTCCATGATGTTCGCCAACAACGAAACCGGCACCGTCTTCCCCATCGCGGACGTGGCCAGAATCGTGAAGGCTCACGGCGTGCAGCTTCATGTGGACGCCGTGCAGGCCGTGGGCAAGGAAATCATCGACCTCAAGAAGCTGCCCATCGACTATCTGGCGCTTTCCGGTCACAAGCTGCATGCCCCCAAGGGCATCGGCGCGCTGTACATCCGTCGCGGCACGCGCTTCCGTCCTTATCTCAAGGGCGGTCATCAGGAACGCGGCCGTCGCGCCGGCACCGAAAACGTGCCCTACATCATCGGTCTCGGCAAGGCCTGCGAGCTCGCCGCGGCCAACATGGAAAAGGAACGCACCCAGGTCGCCGCGCTGCGCGACCGCCTGCAGGCCGGACTTCTGGCCGCCATTCCGCACTGCAAGATCAACGGCGATCAGGAACACCGCCTGCCCAATACGCTGAACATTTCCTTTGAAGGCGTGGAAGGCGAGGCCCTGCTGCTCCAGCTCGATCAGTACGGCATCTGCGCCAGCTCCGGTTCCGCCTGCACCTCCGGCAGCCTCGAACCTTCCCACGTGCTGCGCGCCATGGGCGTTCCGTTCAACTACGCCCACGGCTCCGTGCGCTTCAGCCTGAGCCGCTACAACACCGAAGCCGAAATCGACCGCGTGATCGAAGTGATGCCCAACATCGTGAGCGAGCTGCGCAAGATTTCGCCCTTTGCGAGCTTTCTGAAGAACTAGAAAACGAAGCCTGCCTTTTGCAGGCCTCGGTTCTGAACGACAAAGACCCGTTTCCTCTCGTGGGAAGCGGGTCTTTTTTTTCGGTGAGGCGAAAAAGAGAAAGGGCCGGGAGTCTTCCCGGCCCTGTTTTGTCGTGGCTTCAGATCAGCAGACTCAGTGGCCGCCCATGTTCCTGTGCAGCAGCTCGTGCTCCCTGCCCTTGAGCAGCGTAGCGTAGAGCGTGTCGAGCAGGGGGTTCTCGTTGGTTTTCTTGATCTGCATGTTGATGTCCGTTTCGTACAGGGAATCGCGACGGGCCCGGAACATGCTGCCCGAGGAGGAAACCGGCTGTCCGCCGCCCATGATGCAGCCGCCGGGGCAGGCCATGAATTCCACGAAGTCGTAGCTTTTTTCGCCGTTGCGGATGGCGTTCAGCACCGTGTCGGCGTTGCGCAGACCGCTCACCACGGCCGCGCGGATGTCCCTGCCGTTGTGATGGAAGGAAAATTCCCGAATGCCCTGTTCCTCGCGCACGCCCACGCGCTTGAGGTCGTCGAGCTTCTGGCGGTTGTGCCCCGCAATGAAGTTGCGCAGCACGGCCTCGGTGACGCCGCCGCTCGCGCCGAAAATGAGGCCCGCGCCCGAGGTGATGCCGAAGGGCATGTCGGCGGCGTCCTTGTCCGCGCTGTTCAGGTTGAGCCCGTAGCTCTGAATCATGCCGATGAGCTCTTCCGTGGTGAGCACGAAGTCCACGTCCTGGCGGCCGTTGGTGCGCGATTCGGGCCGGAGAATTTCGTCCTTCTTGGCCGTGCAGGGCATGATGGCCACGGAAACGAGGCGGCGTCCCTGTTCGTCGGGCTTTTCATCGTCCCAGGCGCGCAGCACTGCGCCGAACATCTGCATGGGCGAGCGGCAGGTGGACAGGTTGGGAATGAAGTCCGGATGACGTTTTTCGCAGAAGCGCACCCAGGCGGGGCAGCAGCTCGTGAAGAGCGGCAGCTTTTCTCCCGAGGCGAGGCGGTTTTCGAGCTCGCGGCTTTCCTCGGCCACGGTGAGATCCGCGCCGAAGGCGGTGTCGTACACTTCCTCGAAGCCGAGGCGGTGCATCACCGTGACGAGGCGGTTCATGACGTTCTTGCCGGCGGGGAATCCGAATCTGTCGCCGATGGCCGTGCGCACGGCCGGAGCCACCTGCGCGACCACCTTGTTTTTCGGATCGGCAAGGGCCGCCCACACCTGATCCACGGTGCTCTTGATGGAAATGGCTCCCGTGGGGCAGACCACGCGGCACTGACCGCAGCCCACGCAGTCGGTTTCGGCGAGGCGGCGGTTGTAGGCGGGAGTGACCAGCGTGGCCACGCCCTTGCCGGCGAAGTCGAGGGCGTCCACGGACTGAATGTTGTCGCACATGCGCACGCAGTCGCCGCAGAGTATGCACTTGCTCGGCGTACGCACGATGCAGTTGGAACTGTTGTCCACCTCGTGATGTTCCTGCGCGCTCTTGAAGCGTATGTTGCGCACGCCCATGCGTTCGGCGAGGTTCTGGAGGTGGCAGTCGCCGTTCTTGTTGCACACGGTGCAGTCGCGGTCGTGGGAGGCGAGCAGCAGTTCGAGCAGGGTGCGGCGATACTGTCTCAGCTCCGGCGTGTTGGTCTGAATGTTCATGCCGTCGCGCGGGCGCACCGTGCAGGAAGCGAAATAGCGGCCTTCGTCGTCCTTGACCGTGCAGAGACGGCAGGCGCCGTACACGGAAAGTTCCGAAACGTAGCAGAGCGTGGGCAGGTCGATGCCCGCGTTGCGTATGACCGTCAGCACATTGGTTTCATCGGTGAATTCGACGCGGATGCCGTCGATGATCATGCTGCCCATGGTTAGTCCTTGATGGAAATGGCGCCGAACTTGCAGTTCATCATGCAGGTGCCGCACTTGATGCAGATTTCATGGTTGATGACGAAGGGCTGCTTCACCACGCCGGTGATGGCGTGTACAGGGCAGATGCGCGCGCATCTGGAACAGCCCTTGCAGCGCTTGGGATCGATGTGGAAGAAGATCAGCTCCTGATAGGGGCCGGGCAGGTACTCTTCGATGACGCGTTCCTCGCTGCCCTGATGCTCCAGCACGGAGAGCACCTGCCGGGCGATGCTCTTGCCGAGACCGCAGCGGGCGGTGTGATCGATGAGCGCTCCGAGTTCCGAGAGCAGGGCCAGGTCTTCCGGGGAGGGGGAAGGA
This sequence comes from Mailhella sp., assembly GCF_057866825.1. Taxonomy (NCBI): domain Bacteria; kingdom Pseudomonadati; phylum Thermodesulfobacteriota; class Desulfovibrionia; order Desulfovibrionales; family Desulfovibrionaceae; genus Mailhella; species Mailhella sp. Next base: position 8,449 of record NZ_DBMAHT010000008.1, on the reverse strand, counting down.
AGAGGCGAGTCGGAGAGAATCTGCTGCATTTGCCGTGTGCCTTCCCGGCAGGAAATGCACTTGCCGCAACACTGATCGCTGGTGAATTTTTCAAGAACGGCCAGAGCCTTCTGAGTTTCCGGTGACTTTTCCATGATGCGTCCGAAAGAAGTGAAAGAATGATGACGGCGGAGCCGCTTCGGCGCGGAGGGGCGGCAACATCGCCTCGCCCCTGAATGTTTCTGCATCCGTGCGGCGTCCGATATCCTCAGGGTGTAGCCGGGCGGGGCGGATCTTGTAAAGCCTGCACCCATTGTTCCGGAATGGAACAAGATGATTTTTCTCACTCCGGCGCGTAAAACATTGCGCGCGTGCGCGCTCCTCCCGCTTGACGCAGAAATTCCCCGTCGTTACAGATGGATATTATGTGGACTGTCAGCCGCGCGTTTTGGGCGCGGCATCCTTCGGGAGAAGAGCATATGGACATCACGGTGGACGCTGTACTTGCCCTGGCTCCGGACGACGCCTCCGTCAAGGCTGCGCGCTCTCTGGCCTCGCCCGGCAAATGGCAGACGCTCGGCTTTGACGAGGTTTCCGCATGGGGCCTCTGTCAGGGAAGCGGATCAAAACCCTATCAGACGAAGGTGGACCTTTCGGGGCCTGCGTGTTCGTGTTCCTGCCCGAGCCGCAAGATTCCCTGCAAGCACGCGCTGGCGCTGCTTCTGCTTCTGGCGCAGCAGAAGGGCGCATTTGCGGAGGGCGGCCGCCCCGACTGGGTGAGCGAGTGGCTGGAAGGCAGGCAGCAGCGGGCCGCGAAAAAGGAAGCGGGAGCGAGCTCCAAAAAGAGCGCCGCGCCGTCTCCCAAAAAGGAGGCCGCGAGGCTTGAGCGCATGCGCGCGGGACTCGACGAGCTTGTCCGCTGGATGAACGATCAGGTGCGTCAGGGATTGTCGTCTCTTTCCGGGCGCTACGACGAGTGGAACCGGCTGGCTGCCCGCATGGTGGACGCGCAGATGCCCGGCGTGGCCGCGAGGGTGCGGGAGCTTTCCGCGCTGACGGATGCAGGCGACGACTGGCCCGCCGAGATGCTCGGACGCATGGGCGAGCTTCAGCTTCTGGCGGAGGCGTTTTCCCGCATGGACGGTCTTTCTCCGGCCGAGCAGGCCGACGTGCGCGCCGCGCTGGGCTTTCTTCCCGACAAGGCGGCCGTGCTTGCCGGAAGCGATGCGGTTGCCGACGTGTGGAGCGTCATGGGCGTGAGCGTGGCCGAAGAGGACAGGCTGTGGCGTCGCCGGGTGTGGCTTTACGGGAAGCAGAGCGGACGCACGGCGCTGGTGCTGGATTTTTCCCACGGCTCCCGTTCGTTTGAGCCGGTTTTTCTGCCGGGCGATCATGTGCGCATGACGCTCGCCTTCTATCCCGGCGCGTCTCCGCTTCGGGCCGTCGTGGCAGGCGATCTTGTGTCCGAGCCCGGCGGAGCGCTGCCTCAGCGCACGCTCGACGAGGCGTTTTCCGACATGGCCGCGCGCGTGGCGGCCAATCCGTGGCAGAGGCCGCTGCCGCTGTTTTTCGGCGGCGCGAAACTGACGCGCGCCGAGAGCGGCTGGCAGCTTGTGTGCGAGGGCAATCGGCTGATCCCTCTGGTTCTCGACGACGTCGCGGCCTGGAACATGCTGGCCGCATGCGGCGGACGCCCCCTCTTTGTCTGCGGCGAGTGGAGCGGCGGCGCGCTGGTTCCGGCGGGCGTTTTTCCTCAGACGGCATCGTAGGGGAGGCATCATGGACCCCAGACTTCGTTTGTTCGGCTCCCTGGCCCTCATCGGCGCATCGCGTCGCCTGCCGTCGTTCCCCGAGAGCGAGTTCCCCGCAGGCTCGCTGATCCGGGAGCTTGCCGACGCCTCGGACGCTTCGCCGGAAGCGCTTTCCCGCGTGCTGCTCTGCGGCGCGGGAGCGCTCTTCGTGTGCAATCTGGCGGGGCATCGCCCCGTATCCGTGGAAAACGCGCCGGAAATTCCCCGGCCGTGCCCGGAAGAAACGCGCGCCCTGCTGCCGGAAGGCGTTCCGGTGACGGACGTGATGGGAGAAATTTTTCGGGGCGGGCCGCTGCGGCTGCAGTGGGAGGCGCTTGCGCATCTTGAGAAGAAAAACATGGTGCTGCCTCATTCGCTGCTCGTGCCTGCTCTGGTCATGGGGCGCGGCGCGCCTGCGCTGCGTCCGCTGCTTGCGCGCACGGCGGGCGAGCGCGGATTGTGGCTTGCCTCGCTGAATCCCGACTGGCGCATGTTTGCCGCCTCGTCCGACGGAGAGCCGGATCAGGACGCCTGGGAGCACGGCCGTCCCATGCAGCGGCAGGCTTTTTTCCTTGCCGCGCGCACGAAGGATCCCGCGCAGGCGAGGGAGCTCTTTGAAAAGGACATGGCTTCCATGGACGCTTCGGAGCGCGCCGCGCTGCTGGGGCTTTTTTCGCACGGCCTGTCCGGCGAGGACGAAGAGCTGCTGGAGCGGCTGCTCAAAAAGGACCGCAGCCGCGAGGTGAAGAAAACCGCGGCGCTTCTGCTTTCCCGCCTGCCGAAGAGCGCGTATCTTTCGCGCATGGGCGAACGCCTTGCCGCCTGCATGGAAGGCTTTTTGTCTGCGCCGAAGCCGTCGGCGCTCTCCGGCCTTTTCCGCGCCGCGGCCGCCGCCGTGGGCATGGCGGACAAGGCAGACTTCATTGCCCCGCCCGAGAGCTACGACAAGAGATGGGCGGAGGATCTCATCACGGAAAAGTCGCCGATTCCGCAGCTCGGGCCGCGCGCCGGATGGCTGTATCAGATGGCCTGCGTCATGCCGCCGTCGTGGTGGACGGAGCGCACCGGAAGAGAGCCGGAAGAGCTGATTGCGCTTTCCGCCCGTTCGGAGTGGAAGAAGCCTCTGCAGATGGCCTGGGGCGATGCGGAGCTTCGCTTCGGCGACGAAGACTGGGCGCGCGCCATGCTGAAGTTCATGAAGAAGGGCGACGTGTGGCCGTCTTCGTCCGGCAGGCTCGACGTTTTTTACCTGGCCGGTCTGCTGAACAGGGAGGAGCGCGAAAGGGCGTGGGAATCCCTGCTTTCCGGGGAGACGCTGACGGCGTTTCTGGAGGACGTGCGCAGCCGTCAGGAGCTCGACTACCGCATGTCTTACGCGCTGGCGGACAAGGCCGTTCAGGCGCTCGGCGCTCGGCTGTCGTCGGCTTCTCGCCGGGACTACGCCCTGTCCTACGTTGTCGCCGAGCTCGCCATGACGCTGCCGTCGGATCATCTGGACAAGGCGCTTCAGGTTCTTGCCGCGCTGCCGGAAGATTCCCTGAACCGTGAAATTTTCGATCGTTTTTCTGCTGTCGCCCTGCAGCGCAGGACGATGGACTCTTATTTTTCCTGACCGTCAACCATTGAGGGCATTGCATGAGCACCGTAGATTCCAAAGACTCCGCCCGCGTGCTGCGTCAGCACGCCGAACAGCAGTTTGCCGAAGAGCTGGAAGAACTGAAGAAGGCCGACTCGCATCCGCGCCCGGAGAACTGGCAGATGTCGCCCTGGGCCGTGTGTACCTATCTCATGGGCGGCCGGCTCGACAACGGCTTTGAGGTCACGCCCAAGTACATCGGCAGTCGTCGTCTCATGGAAATCGCCGTGGCCACGCTGGCCACCGATCGCGCGCTGCTTCTGTACGGCGTGCCGGGCACGGCCAAGTCGTGGGTGTCGGAGCATCTGGCTGCGGCCGTGAGCGGCGATTCCACGCGCATCATTCAGGGCACGGCGGGCACGAGCGAGGAACAGATGCGCTACGGCTGGAACTACGCCGAGTTGCTGGCCAAGGGGCCGTCGCGGCAGGCGCTGGTGGAAAGCCCGCTCATGCGCGCCATGGAAGACGGACGCATCGCCCGCGTGGAGGAACTGACCCGCATTCCCGCCGACGTGCAGGATACGCTCATCACCATTCTTTCGGAAAAGTCGCTGCCCGTGCCCGAGCTCGGCGAGGAAGTGCAGGCCGTGCGCGGCTTCAACGTGATCGCCACGGCGAACAACCGCGACAAGGGCGTGAACGAGCTCTCCTCCGCGCTCAAGCGTCGCTTCAATACGGTGGTGCTTCCTGTTCCTGCCACGGAAGACGAGGAAGTGGCCATTGTGGAAAAGCGCGTGCGGGAGATGGGGCGGAGCCTGGAACTGCCCGCCGAACCGCCTGCGCTTGCCGAAGTGCGCCGCGTGGTGCGCATTTTCCGCGAGCTCCGCAACGGCAGAACCGAAGACGGCAAGCTCAAGGTGAAAACGCCTTCCGGCACGCTGAGCACGGCGGAGGCCATTTCCGTGGTCAACAGCGGCATGGCGCTGGCCGCGCATTTCGGCGACGGTTGCCTGCGCGCGGCCGACGTGGCGGCCAGTCTTGTGGGCGCGGTGGTCAAGGATCCGGTGCAGGACCGCGTGATCTGGCATGAATATCTTGAAACCGTCATGAAGGAACGGAGCGACTGGAAAGACCTTTACCGCGCCTGCCGCGACGTGGAATGACCATGGACGAATCCTTGCAGATACGCATATTCGGCATCAGGCATCACGGGCCGGGGTGCGCCCGCAGCCTTGTGCGGGCGTTTGAGCAGTGGCGGCCGGACGCGATTCTGGTGGAAGGTCCGCCCGAGGGCGAGAGCGTGCTGCCGCTGGCCGTAGACGAAGGCATGACGCCGCCGGTGGCGCTGCTCGTGTATGCGGAGGAAGATGCCCGGCGCGCGGCGTGTTATCCCTTTGCGGAATTTTCTCCCGAATGGCAGGCGCTGCGCTATGCGCTTGCCGAAGGCGTTCCGGTCCGCTTCATGGATCTGCCCGCGTCCGTGCGCTTTGCGCTGGAAAAGAGGGAGGAAGAGGCACAGAGGGCCGCGGCTGAAACTTCCGAAGACGCTTCCGCTCAGGCGGACGGCGAATCGCCGGAGAGGGCGCAGGAGGGCGAAACGCGGACGGCGCAGCCCGATGCGCCGGAGAAGGCGACGACGGAGAAGGAATCACCGGACGAAACCGGGGCGGAGAAAACGGCGTCGAACGAAGCTGGAGCGGCGCAACCCGGGAGCGACGGGGAGGACGCGGAGCAGGAGGAGAGCGTTCCGTTCGACGCTGCCGATCCGCTGGACTGGCTGGGACGCGCCGCAGGCTACGAAAGCGGGGAGAGCTGGTGGAATCACATGGTGGAGGAGCGGCTCGACGGTCTTGAACTGTTCGAGGCCATCCGCGAGGCCATGACGGCCGTTCGTCAGGAACGCGAGCAGCGCGACGGAGCCGCTTCGGGTCTGGAGGCGCTGCGAGAGGCGCACATGCGTTCGTGCCTGCGCAAGGCGAAGAAGGAAGGCTTTTTGCGCATTGCGGTGGTGTGCGGCGCGTGGCATGTGCCTGCGCTGGAAGCAAAGGTGGCCGCCAGGGACGACAACGCGCTTTTGAAGGGACTGCCGAAAATGAAGGCGGTCGCCACCTGGGCGCCGTGGACCTACGCGGGGCTCAGCGTGCGGAGCGGCTACGGCGCGGGGGTGGAGTCTCCGGCGTGGTACGAGCATCTGTGGCGCGGAAAAACGGCGGAATCCCGGGCCGTGAGCTGGCTTGCATCGGCGGCCCGGCTCTTTCGCGAGGAAGGGCTGGACTGCTCGCCCGCGCACGTCATTGAATCCGCGAGGCTGGCCGAGTCCCTGGCGGCGCTGCGTCATCGTCCGGGCGCGGGGCTTCACGAGCTGTGCGAGGCGTTGCAGACCGTGGTCTGCATGGGCGAGGAAGCGCCCATGCGTCTCATTGCGCGGCGTCTCATCACCGGCGAGAAGCTGGGGCGCGTGCCTGAAGGCGTGCCTGCGGTTCCGCTTCAGCGGGACATCGAACGGTTGCAGAAAAAGCTTCGGCTCAAGCCGGAAGCCTCGCAGAAAACGCTGGATCTCGATCTGCGCAAGGAAGTGGATCTGGAGCGCAGCCGCATGCTGCACCGCATGAACCTGCTGGATATTCCCTGGGGAACGGACAGACGTGAAGGCGGGGGCAAGGGCACGTTCCATGAGGTGTGGCAGCTTCAGTGGGAGCCGAAGCTTGTTGTGGACATCATTCAGGCGGGCGTCTGGGGCGGCACGCTGCTCGACGCTGCGGTGCGCCGTACGCTGGATCGCGCTTCCCGGGCGAATCTGCCCGAGCTTGCCGCACTGATGGACGCGGCGCTTCTGGCGGATCTCGGAGAAGCCGTGGAAGGGCTGGTGCGCACGCTGGAAAATCTGGCGGCGCTCACCATGGATACGCTTCAGCTTCTCCGCACGCTGCCGGAGCTTGTGCGCGTGGCGCGTTACGGCGACGTGCGCGGCACGGACACGGGCATGGTGCTTGCGCTGGTGGACGGCATGGTTCCGCGCGTGGCCGTGGGACTTCATGCGGCGCTCTCCGGGCTCAACGCCGAAAGTTCGGCGGAACTGGCCGCGCCGCTGCGCGCGGCGCATGAGGCCATACGCCTGTCCGGACGGGAGGAGCTCGCGCTCATGTGGCGTCAGGCGCTGCGCCGACTGCTTGCAGAAGAGAGCGGCGTGCATGCCGTGCTTCGCGGTCTGGCCGCCCGGCTTCTTTTCGACGACGAGTCTCTTTCGCTCGACGAGGTGGCGTCGCTCATGAGTCTTGCGCTTTCTCCCGCGTCGGAGCCGGAAGAGTCGGCGGGGTGGCTGTCGTCGTTTCTCGGCGAGAGCGCCATGGTGCTGCTGCACGACGACATGCTGTGGACCCTTGTGGATCAGTGGCTGACGACGCTGTCTGCGGAACGGTTCAAGTCGGTGCTGCCCATGCTTCGCCGCACGTTCACGGAGTTTTCCGCGCCGGAACGGCGGCAGCTTGCGGAGCGGGCCCGGCGGGCTCCGGGAAGCGCAGGGGCGAGCGCGGCGCAGTCTTTCGACCGGGACGAGGCGCGCGCGGCGCTTCCGCTGCCTTTTTTGCGGAAGATTCTCGGACTTGCCGCGCCTCACGCGGGGGAAAACGAGCGAGGTACTCATGGATAACGACCTTGAAAAGGAACGCATGCGGCGCTGGGTGCTGGCCCTCGGCGACGAGGCCAGAAGTTCCTGCCCGGAGGTGACACTCAGCGAGGAAGACGCGGGCATGAGCGACGCGCTTTCTCTGCTCTACGATCATGGCGGCGACGGAAAAGGGCTTCGCGGCGGCAGCGGCGCGTCGTCTCCCCGCGTGGCGCGCTGGCTCGGCGACATTCGCAAATACTTTCCGTCCACGGTGGTGCGGGCCATGCAGAAGGACGCCTTCGACCGCCTCTATCTTAAAGATATGCTTCTGCAGCCGGAAATGCTGGAGTCCGTGCAGCCGGACGTGAATCTGGTTTCCACGCTCATGAGTCTGAACGGCGTCATTCCGCCGGAAACCCGGGAAACGGCAAGGCTCGTTGTGCGCAAGGTCGTGGACGAGCTTTTGAAACAGCTTGAGGAACCCATGCGCACGGCAGTGAGCGGGGCGCTCAACCGGGCGGTGCGGAGTCGCCGTCCCCGCTATGCGGAAATAGACTGGAACCGCACCATTCAGGCCAATCTCCGTCACTGGCAGAAGGAATATCACACGCTGGTTCCGGAATCGCTCATCGGTTATGGACGCAAGGCGCGCCGTCCGCAAAGGGAGGTCATACTCTGCATTGATCAGAGCGGCTCCATGGCGAATTCCATCGTGTACTCCAGCATCTTCGGCGCGGTCATGGCGTCGCTGCCTGCCGTGAAGACGCGCCTTGTGGTGTTCGACACCTCGGTGGTCGATCTTACCGACGAAATGCGCGATCCCGTGGACGTGCTCTTCGGCGTGCAGCTCGGCGGCGGCACGGACATTAACCGGGCCGTGGGTTACTGCCAGTCGCTCATCAGCGATCCGCGCAACACCGTCATGGTGCTGATTTCCGACTTGTACGAAGGCGGCGTGGAGCGGAATCTGCTCCAGCGGGCCAACGAGCTTGTGCAGTCGGGGGTGCAGTTCATCACGCTGCTGGCGCTGAGCAACGAGGGCAGTCCCTTTTACGACAGGGCGCTGGCCGGAAAGTTGTCGGCGCTGGGCATTCCCTGCTTTGCCTGCACGCCGGACATCTTTCCGGGCATGATGGCGGCCGCCATCCGCAAGGAGGATGTCTGCCTCTGGGCGGCGGAGCAGGGCGTGGTCACGGCTCCTGCGGCCCGCGAGGGCGCGTGACACCGGGCAAATCGCGCGCCGAAACCGAGAGGAATGCGCCAAAAGGGCGGGAAAAAAGCCGGAACAACGCGCTTGCTCCGTTTTTCAGCTCGAAAAAACCGGAAAATGGGCCTTTGAGGGAGAAAACGCCGGAAGAAGGCGCAAAAAATCGGGCAGAGAGTCATCTTTGCCCGATTTTTTATGCTGTATTCTCGATATGTTACAAATGAAAACGCAAAAAGAATGAAAAAATCGCAAAAAAGTGTTTGACAAGTCGGGGGTAAATGGGCATAACT
>NZ_DBMAHT010000007.1:0-37447 GCF_057866825.1 Mailhella sp. | reverse complement strand
CATGCCCATCGTGCATCTGCGCGACGAGGGCTGGGACCCCACGGCCTTTTTCTTCAATCCGAACATCCACCCCGCAGACGAATGGAAAAAAAGACGCGACGCCATGCGCATCGTCGCCGAACGCATGAACGTGCCGCTTCTGGAAGAAGGAGAGCCCGTCAATCCCGGCCTCTGGGTCAAAAAACTGGAAGGAACCGTGCGGCAGGGCGAACGCTGCCGCCTCTGCTACCGCCCGCGCATGGAGCGAACCGCCCATCTCGCCCGCGAGCACGGCTTCGACGCCTTTACCACCAGCCTGCTCTATTCCCGCTATCAGCGCCACGAATGCATTGCCGAAGAAGCCGAACGTGCGGCCGCCGCGGCCGGTTCATCGTTCCTCTACCGGGATTTCCGTCCCTGGTGGTGGGACGGCATCAACCTGTCCAGGGAGCTCGGCATCTACCGGCAGAAGTGGTGCGGCTGCATTCTGAGCATGAAGGAAGCGCTGGATGAACAGAAAGCGGCAGCCGCGCACAAGGCTGCGGAAAAGGCGCAGCGCGCGGCAAGGCTGGCCAAGGAAGCCGAAGAGCGACGCCTGAAAAAGGAGGCGCAGGCCGCGCACCCCAACAAAAGAGCCCGGAAGGCCATGGCCCGGGCCGCAGCCCGGCAGGCTGCGGGCGACGAAACTCTCCGTGAGCGCGAAACGGCGTCCGCACACGACGAAAACGCAGAGTAAATTCCGACAGACGTTCCGCCCGTCCTCTTCAGGATAAATGCAGCCTGTCCACCTCACCGAAGAAACAGAGTAACGTTCGGCAGACTTCCGTCCGCGCAACGAAGGGGCCGGGGGAATCCCGACGGCACGGCCGGAACGCGCGAGCCTCAAGGGCAGCGTGCATCCCGCGGCCGTTCCACCGCATGCGCTGCGGACGACAACGAAAGCCCGGCGCTTTTCCGCCCCGCCGACGCTCAAAGCCGCGCAGCATCGGAACGCATCCCGCAACCGGGAACAGGCCGCAAGAACGCCGCTACGATGAGGATCTCCCCAAAGGCCCGTCGTCCGCAACGAAGGCGCTCTTCTGCAACGCCGTCCTTCCCGCAGACACCCGTTTTCCCCGTGCCTTTGAAGCGACGGATACGAAAAAGCCCCGATCCTGAGATCGGGGCCTGACATTCCTGGGACAAATCAAAACATCTGTTCAGTCGGCAATGTCTTTCGGGCCGAGCACGCGGAAACCGCGACTCTCCAGCACGTTCACGGCTTCTTCCGTGCGGTCGAAGCGGAAAATGATGGTGGCTCGCGTGGATTCCTGCTGCGTGTAGGCGTACAGGTATTCCACATTGATGCCGTGCTCGGAAAGCACGCTCAGCACGCGACCGAGTCCGCCGGGCTCGTCGGCCACGTCCACGGCCACCACGGGCGTAGTGCCCACGGTAAATCCCGCTGCGGCCAGCGCGTCCCTGGCCTTTTCCGTATTGTCGGCCATGAGGCGCAGCACGCCGAAATCCGTCGTATCCGAAAGGGACAGCGCACGGATGTTGATCCCGGCCTTTTCCAGAACGCGGGTCACGTCGCCGAGCTGACCGGACCTGTTTTCCACAAACACAGAAATCTGTTCAACCGTCATGGGCATTCCCGGCAGGAACCTACGCCTTCTTGTCTTCGTCGTCGGTCTTGATCTTTTCCTTGTTCTTGGGGGTGATGTCTATTTCATCGGGCTCCGAGGCGGCCTGACGGAAGTTGCGGATGGCGCGGCCGAGACCGCCGCCGATTTCCGGCAGACGCTTCGCGCCGAATATCACCAGCACGAGCACAAGGATGATGAGAAGTTCCTGCATTCCTATACCAAACATGGCAAACCTCCGGGGTCTTTCTCTCCAAGTTCGTTTATTTTCTATACGGGAGTGACCGGGGAAAGGTCAAGCATGAGACGCCCTTTCCGTACCGGATTGCTCCCTCTTTTCCCGATTGCCTGAACGCCCATCCCGATTTATAGTAGAAAAAGGAGTGAATATCATGGATACCCCTCTTTATCTTGCACTGCCCGGCCTTCACGCCGAATTTCTTCCGCCTCTGGAAGGCTGCCGCAGCCTGTGGCCCGGCCTGCCCGGCAAACCCGATTCGGCCTGGTCGCCCGACCTGCCGTGGCCGCCCGCCGCGGCGGCCGCCTGCCTTGCCGACTACGAACGCGCCTGCCGCGACGGCGCAAGCGGCTCGCCCGTGCTGACCCTGGGCGCGGAACCCGCCCCGGCCGATCTTTCCGACGCGGAACGCCGCGCCCTGCGCGAAATGGCGGGGCTCCCCGTGGAAGAGCCGCAGGCTCCTCTGCGCCAGAACGCCCAGCAGGTGCTTCTGCTGGCGTGGCTTCAGGAAAAGCAGGCGCTCGAAATGGCCGCGCTCGAACAGAAAATAAGCGATTCCCGCCGCGCCCTCGCCGGACTCTTTTCCGGCGCAACCCGCGGCAGAAGCGCCGCCTCAGCGCCCGACGAGCGCGATCTGCCCGACTGGAAATGCACCCTTGCCGCCGCTCTGGCCTTTGCGCCCGACATGCCGGAAGGCACAACACTCGTCGTCGCCTCGTCCGCCATGGCCGACGCCGTTTCGGAACTGCACGCCCCGGACGTTCCAGACGCTCCCGCAGGCTATCGCGCCGTGCGCGCAAGCGTGGATCAGCTTGCCGCGCTCTGCGGCCGCGCCCCGCACGACAAGCTCGCGCGTTCTCTGAGCGCCGATCAGCGTGAACGCAATCTCACCCTCTTTCTGCCGGAATCCTCCCGCTGACACGACATGTCCCATCTCTCCGCATCCGAACTCGCACACTGGTTCTCCGACGCCTTCCACGGGCTGCCTCTCGGCGTCATTTTCGACTGCGACGGCGTGGTCATCGACTCGCGCGAAGCGAACATCACCTACTACAACTACCTGCGCGAATACCTCGGCCTGCCGAAGCTCACCCGCGAACAGGAAGACTTTGCGCAGTCGGCCACGGTCTATCAGGCCATGGACGCCATCTTCCCCAAGCCGCTTCAGCCGCTTTTGCGCGACGCGTCCAGAAAAATATCCTACGTGCGCGACATCATGCCGCACATCGGCTGCTATCCCGGTCTGCACGACGTGCTCGACTTCTGCCGCCGCTCCGGCGTGCGCCTCGCCATGAACACCAACCGCACCGACGGCATGGACATGCTCCTGCGCAACTGCCGTCTGGAAGGCTATTTCGATCCCATCGTGCTGGCGAGCGACGTTTCCCGCCCGAAACCGGCCCCCGAAGGCGCACTGCGCATTCTCAAACAGTGGAATGTAAAACCCGATCAGACACTCTTCATCGGCGACAGCGCCTCTGACAAAGGGGCCGCAGAGGGGGCGTCCATTCCTTTTCTAAGCTTCCAGACAGACGGCCTCGCCCCCCGCAGCGTCTCCGATTTCGGCACGCTGCTCAGCGCCATGCAGGCGTGCAAACTGTAACATACTCCCGCTTTACAACGGAAGGGTTATAGTTTACACAACGGAAATTCAATCGGCACGGCACAGCCTGCCAGGAGGAACCTTGACCCCTGAAGATCTGGAATACTTCCGCAATCTTCTTAACCAGATGCTCGTCGAGGCTCAGCGCAACGGCGATTCCACTCTGGAAGAAATGACGGACAACCATTCATCCTATGCCGATCCTTCCGACCGCGCCACCGCCGAGTCGGATCGCTCCTTCACTCTGCGCATCCGCGACCGCGAGCGCAAGCTCATCACCAAGATCCAGGACGCCCTCAAGCGCATGGACGACGGCGAATACGGCATCTGCGAAGAATGCGGCGAAGACATCAGCCTTGCCCGACTCAAGGCCCGTCCCGTGACCACGCTCTGCGTCTCCTGCAAGGCGCGTCAGGAAGAAGGCGAAAAGATTCAGGGCAGCTGACCCGGGCCCGCATCATGGACGCCCATCTTTTCCGCCGTTTCTGCGACGCGCTCGTCCCCCGCATCATGGGGGCGCGCATGGAAAAAATTCATGCGCCGGGCCCCGGAGTCACGGTGTTCTCAATGTACGGCGGCGACGGCCGGGACGGCAAACGACATCTCGTGCTCAAGGCCGACCGCAAGTCGCCCCTGCTCTTTTCCGCCGACCACCGCATACCGGTCAACGCGCAGCCGCCGGCCTTCGTCATGCGCCTGCGCAAACATGTTTCCGGCAAACGCATCACGCGGGCCGTCTGCCGCTGGACGGAGCGCCGGCTCTGGCTCGGTCTCTCCGGCGAAGTGCAGACCTGGCTCTGCCTCGATCTGCGCGAAGGCCCCTCCCTCTCTCTGGAAGCCCCCCTGCCGGAAGACGATCCCGCCTGGCCGGACGGCGACCTTTCCGCCCTGCCCCCCGAAAGCTGGAAGGAATGGCAGGTGCTCACGCCCGCCCTTCGCCGCACGCTCGCCTTTCTCGACCCTCTGGACGCCGGAGCGCTGCTCATGGATCTGCAATCCGGGGGCGGCGACGTGTTTCTCTACGAAAACGAGCGCGGCCGCTGCGAAATTTCGGCCTGGCCGCTGCCTTCGGAACAGCTCAAGGCCATGGGCGGAACCTGGACGGAAACGGTGATGGAAGACCCCGTGGCCGCGCTGGCCAAGGCCGGGGAAACGCTGGTGTACGGCGAAGTGGCCGAACACTCCCGTCAGGCGGCGGCGCGCCCCTTTTCCGCCGAAGCATCAAGACTCGGCAAGCTGCTCTCCAAGCTCGACAACGAGGAAAAACGCCTTTCCGCCATGCGCGACAGGCAGAAGGACGCCCTTCTGCTGCAAAGTCAGCTCTACCTTTTCGGCCCCGCGGACAAGCTCGACGCCGTCACCCTGAACGGCCCGGAAGGCCCGGTCACGCTCAAGCTCGACAAGAAGCGCACCGTGCGCGAAAACATGGCCGACATGTTTCATCAGGCGGGCCGCGGCAGACGCGGTCTCGAACATCTGGCCCGGCGACGCGCCGAAGTGCAGGCGCAGAAGGAAGAGGCCGAAGCCGCAAGACTGCGCATGCTCGCCTCCGTTTCCGGTGCGGGAGCCGCGCCGAAAGCCGGAGAAAAGAAGACCGGAGGCAAAAACGCCGCCCTTCCGCAGGGCCTGCCCAAGCAGGTGCAGGCCTTCCGCAGCAGCGACGGATTTCTCATGCTCCGCGGCCGCGACACCCGCGGCAACGCTCTCGCGCTCAAGCTGGCCGCCGCCCACGACTACTGGCTGCACACGGCCGACGGCCCGAGCGCCCACGTCATCGTCCGGCGCGATCACGCCGGGCAGGAAGTGCCGGAGCGCACCCTCCACGAGGCGGGCGTGCTCGCCGCGCTCAAAAGCTGGCAGAAGGACGCGGAAACGGCTTCCATTCAATATTCCCTTGCAAAATACATCCACCCCATGAAAAACGCCGCTCCCGGCATGGTGCGCATCGACCGCAGCGAAGGCGCGTTCCGCGTCCGCATCGAACCCGATCTGGAAGAGCGGCTGGAGAAGAACTGACGGCCCCGCGGGCGAAGGAGCTTTTCATGTACGACAACAGGCAGCGTTTCGAGGCGCGGGCGTTTCTCCTTCTTCTCGCAGCGTCCTCCGTGCTGTTCGGATGGCTGCTTCTGCCCTTCTTCGACGTGCTGTTCTGGTCCGTGGTCATCGCCGTGCTGTTCACGCCCGTCAATGTCCGTCTGCGGGACAGGCTCGGCCTTTCCCCCAACCTCTCCTCGCTTCTCACCGTTCTTTTCTGCCTCGTCATCATCATTCTGCCGCTCTCGTGGCTGCTCTATTCCTGCCTCTCCGAAGGGCTCTCGCTCTACGAGCGCATATCGGCGGGCAGCACCTCCCTCACCGACGCCGTGGACAGGCTGCGCGAACATTTCCCCGAAGCGCAGAACTGGCTCGCAAGCTACGGCTACACCCCGGAACAGATCAAGGAAACGCTCAGCAAGACCGCCCTTTCCCTGGGCAGCCTCATCGCCAGGAACACCGTGGCCATCGGCGGCGGCGCGGCGCATCTCGTCACCAATCTTGCGCTGGTGCTGTACATTTCCTTCTTCCTCGTGCGCGACGGCGGCCGCATCCGCGCCGTGATGATCCGCGCCCTGCCCTTCGGCGATCACCGGGAAGAGCGGCTGTTCCACAAGTTTGCCGGCGTCATGCGCGCCACGGTGAAGGGCAGTCTTCTCGTGGCCATGGCGCAGGGCGCGCTCGGCGGCCTCATCTTCTGGATTCTCGACATCCGCGCCGCCGTGTTCTGGGGCGTGGTCATGACCGTGCTGTCCCTCATTCCGGTGGTGGGCTCGGCCCTCATCTGGCTGCCCACGGCGCTGTACCTCATCGCCACCGGTCAGTACTGGCAGGGCGCGCTGCTCATGGCCTACGGCGCCTGCGTCATCGGTCTTGCGGACAACATTCTCCGCCCCGTGCTCGTGGGGCGCGACACCAAGCTTCCCGACTTTCTCGTGCTGCTCTCCACCCTCGGCGGCTTCATCATGTTCGGCATGGACGGCTTTGTGTCCGGCCCCATGCTGGCCGTGTTCTTCGTGACCGTGTGGCAGATCTTCACGGAAGAGTGCGAAGAGAGCTTCTTCCCGAACATGGCGGCGCAAAACGACGACGAAAAAAACACCGCCTCCCGCGACTGACGAAAGGACAGCCCCCCGTCTTCAGGCGTGCAAAAAGTCTGATTTTGCGTCCCGCGATCGTCCCTTCCGAACGTTTCCCGCAGGCAAAGCACACCTGGAAGCAACGCTTCCGCGGCATTTTCCCGCGCAGAGGCAAGGCGCAGGGCACGGCACGAAGCGCCGCGCGGCATCGCGGCTCCCAGCCTCAGCTCTTCGTTTCCTCAAGCCACGCGACAAGCCCCCGCACGGCCTCTCTTGCCGCCTGCACGCGCACGGCGTCGCGGTCGCCTGCAAAATGGAACACCTTGGCCCGGCTCTCGCCGTTCAGAGCCCAGCCCATCCACACCGTGCCCACGGGCTTTTCCGCAGACCCGCCGCCGGGCCCGGCCACGCCGCTCGTGGACATGGCCGCCTGCGCTCCCGTGGCCGCGCAGGCTCCGAGCGCCATGGAACGCACCACAGGCTCGCTCACCGCGCCCACGCGCTCCAGATCGTCCCGGCGCACGCCGAGCAGTCCCTGCTTCACCTCGTTGGCGTAGGAAATCACGCCGCCCACGTACCAGTCCGAAGAGCCGGGCACCGCCGTAAGCATAGCTCCCACCAGTCCGCCCGTGCAGGATTCCGCCGTGGCGCAGGTCAGACCTCTGTTCCGCAGCGCCTGTGCCAGCGCCTCAACCAGCGCATCGTGTTCATCAAACATGATCGTTCTCCCTTGCTGAAAAAATGCGGTCGCCCGACCGCAAGAAATCGGCGACAATGTACGATGAAAGAAGCCGATCTTCAATCCGGGAACGCCGCTTCGCCGGGGCTCGCTCCCGCCGCCCGCGCCGAGGCTCGGGCCTTCTTCCGCGCGTCAGCATGAGCTCATCCGCGCAAAACGAACGCCGCTTCCTTCTCACGAATGGCCGACGCCCCGGTTCTGTGCAAAGGCCGCGCCTGCCCGCGCCGCGCCCCAGAGTCCCGCCTGCGGATGCGCGTTCAGCCACACCGGCACGCCTTCCAGAAACGCCTTCTGACCGCCCCGGGCCCGCAGGAATTCGCCTGCAAACGCCTCGTGACGCACCAGCGCCGGCGTTTTTCCCGCCACGCCGCCGGTGAGCACCACACACGCAGGCAAAAGAGCCAGAGCCGCCATGCGGCAAAACCGGCCGTAAAAACGGGCAAACCACCGGCAGCACTCCGACGAGGCGAAACCGGGCCCCTGCGTGAACACGGCGGGCTCCTCGGGCGCGCCCCCGAGGTACTCATGCAGCAGCGCAAGACCCGAACCGGAAAGCACATGCTCCGCCGATGCCTCCACGCCCCCGCGCCGCGCGCTCAGAAAGTCCGCAAAGTCCCGCTCCTTATTCCCTTCAAAGGGAAAAGGCACGTGCCCCGCCTCGGAAGGCAGCACGAAGGGACGCCCCTCTCCCGGAATCAGCCACGCCGCCCCGAGCCCCGTGCCCGCGCCGATCACGGCCGCAGGAGCCCGCCCCCGCAAGAGCTCCGCCACCCCGAAGGCCCGCCCCGCCTGCCCGCCCGGCAGCAGGCTCTCCGCCTGTTCCATGACGGGCGTGCAGCAGGCCCATGCCTGCGCCTCGAAATCGTTCATCACCAGGCATTCCGCCCAGGGAAAACGCGCCTTCGCCACGGCCGCGTCCACCGCAAACGAGGCGTTGGTCATGACCACGCGCCCCTCCCGCACGGGCCCGGCCGCCGCAAAAATCAGCACGGACACTTCCTTCAAAATTTTTCCGCCGTCGGGCCACTTTGAGAAAAGTTCCTCAAGCAGCGCCTCAAACGAGGACGCACGAGACGAGAGCACAATCCCTTCTTTTATAGATATCTCTCTGTCTTCACAAGAAAACCTGAAAAAACGACTTTGAGTTCCCCCGATATCGGCGGAAAGCATATCCATATGCAACCTCCCTGCACGTCCATGCCGATGGCACAGCAACGACAACGTTGCCATGCATGCATAAACGGGGTATCATTCTCACGGCGAAAGGGCTTTTCCCAGCCGTAAAACAGGAGTAAGCTCTTTTCTTCACCAGTTTATACACAATCGTTTGCCATCCCGGCACCCCTCGTCCGAGGCACGGACATCATACCGTTCCCTGCGACCCGCAGGAATGCAGGAGTTTCAAAGCTTCCCATGGAATATCATATTCGTCCAGACGCATCTTACCCCATCGGCGGCCTGAACAAGGAGTGGCTTCTCACCAACAGCCTGGGGGATTACGCCTCCGGCACCGCGTCGGGGTGCAATGCCCGCCGGTATCACGGTCTCCTGGCCGTGCAGACGGCTTCGGGAAAATTCATGCTTCTGTCCGCGATTGAAGATTCCGTTGCCGTTCAGGGGCAGGACATCCCGCTTTCCAGCCGCCTGCATCCCGGCGTCGTCCATCCCGAAGGGTGGCGGCATCTGAAGGAAGTTTCCTGCTCCCACGACCGCGTGACCTTCGCCTTCCGCCTGAGCGGCGAGGGCGAAGAGGAAGTCGTGCTTCTGCGCTCGATCGTGCTCGACCGCGCCTCCAGTCGTCTGCTCATCCGCTACGCCCTGGCCGACACCCCCGCCGCCCGCGAGCTCGGCTCCGTGCGCCTGACTCTGCGCCCTCTCGTCAACGGACGCAACATCAATCATCTTTTCCACGCCGAGCCCTCCCGCGCGGCCTTCGTCCACGCTCTCGGCATTGAAAACGGGAGCTACCCCGGCTTTTCCTTCCAGCCGGACGAGAACATTCCGCCGCTCTTCATGCAGATTTCCCATGCGAAGCTGGAGCGTTCCACCTTCGCCGCCGCGCCGGACTGGTATTTCAAGGTGCTCTATCCCGTGGAAAAGGAGAGGGGCTACGACTACGAAGAAGACCTGCTCATGCCGGGCGAATTCGTCACCAGCCTGAGCGCGGACTGCCCCATCTGGGTGAGCGCTGGCGTCGAGCCGCTGTACGAAGCGCCGGAAACCCTCTGGGAACGCCACGCCGCCACCGCGCCGAAGCCCGTGTTCAAGGAGGCGATTCTCGAACATCTGCGCCGCGAAAACGACCGTTTTCTCATCAGCGCAGGCGGCGAACCCGTGGTTCCCGCAGGCTATCACTGGTTCGGCCCGTGGGGACGCGACACCCTCATCGCCCTGCCCGGCCTCACCTTTGAATCCGGCAGGCTCAAGGAAGGCAAGGCCGTGCTCCGTCAGATCAAGGGCACGGTGAAAAACGGCCTCGTGCCCAACCTCATCGGCGCGGGCAACGGCGAGGCGGCCTTCAACTCCGCCGACGCCTCCCTCTGGTACATGCTCGCCGTGCATCGCCTCGCCCTGGCCTGCCCCAGGGAAAAGCCCTTCATCAAGCGCGTGTGCTGGCCCGTGATGAAAAACATCATCCGCCACTTCGCCGCCGGCACCATGCCCGACGAGAACGGCGACATGCTCGTGTACGCCGATGAGGAAGGTCTGCTGCACACCGGCAACGAAAAGACGCAGCTCACCTGGATGGACGCCTCCATAAACGGCGAGCCCGTCACTCCGCGCGACGGCTGCGCCGTGGAGCTCAACGCCCTGTGGTTCGACGCGCTCTCCTTTGCCGCGGAGCTCGCCGCCGAATTCGGCGAAACGCCGCCTGCGGAAACCGCGCTTCTGCCGCGCCTCAAAAAGGCCTTCAACCGCGTGTTCCGGCCTTCCGACGAAGACGCCGCGCTCATGGGCGGCGGCCTCTACGACACCTGGCATCCGGTGAAGGGGCCGGGACGCAGCATCCGCCCCAATCAGATTTTCGCCGTGGCCGTGCCTTTTTCGCCGCTGCCGCAGAAAGTGCAGACCTCCGTGGTCAGATGCGTGCGCGACAACCTGCTCACCCCCTTCGGCCTGCGCACGCTGGCGCCATCCGATCCGGCCTACCGCCCCGTGTGTCAGGGCCCGCAGAACGCGCGCGACAGAGCCTATCATCAGGGCACGGTCTGGCCCTGGCCGGCCGGCGCGTACATGGACGCCGTGGTGAAGACGGCCCGTTCGGGCAAGGCCGTGCGCGAGGCGCTCGACACGCTCACGCCGCTCTTCAGCGTCCACCTCGGGCAGGCCGGTCTGGGAAGCATTTCCGAAATTTTCGACGGGCAGGAGCCCCACGCGCCGGGAGGCTGCATAGCGCAGGCCTGGAGCTCGGCGGAAGCGCTCCGGCTGCTGCTGCTCGTCAGACAGTCAAACCCGGGAGAATGGAAACGCTGGCTGGACGCCTTCCAGAAAAACGGTCCCGAACTCCGTTGATTCAGTTTTTCCTTACCCGACAAAACGGGGGATAATCATATGCGCGTTCTGATGCTTGGATGGGAATTTCCGCCACATATCAGCGGCGGACTGGGAACGGCCTGCTACGGCATAACGCAGGGGCTCACGGAAAAGGGCGTGGACATCGCCTTCATTCTGCCCAGCATGCGGGCGGAAAAACAGACCTCGGGAACGTTCCTGCGCTCCGCTTCCGGCGTGCCCATTTCCCGCGCGCTGAAAAAGGCCGTGGAAAAAATACGCCGGCAGCAGGGCTCCGACGAATTCTCCCACCTTTTCATGCGTCCGATAAGCGCGAACCTCAATCCCTACGGCAACTGCGACTTCGGTCAGCTCGGCATCGACCCCGACGTATTCAATGAAAACGAACAGTATGTCGAGGAAATAAGCCACTTCCGCGGCGGCTACCACGACGATCTCATGGATGAAGTGTATCGCTTCACCACCGCCGCCTCCGCCGTGGTGCTGGAAGAGCACATGAAAAAGAAGGCGGACGTCATCCACGCCCACGACTGGATGACCTATCCCGCCGCCATGACCGCCAGCCGTCTGAGCGGCCTGCCCTTCGTCGCCCACCTGCACGCCACGGAATTTGACCGCTGCGGCGATCACGGCTATGACAAGATCTACAACATCGAGCGCGACGGCCTCCATGCCGCCGACCACGTCATTGCGGTGAGCGAACGCACCAAGCAGGTGGCCGTGGAACGCTACGGCGTGCCCCCGGAAAAAGTTTCCGTGGTGTACAACGGCGCGTTCCTGCACGAAAAAATCCCCACGTTCAGCGTGCCGGAACTTGTGCGCAACGAGAAGCGCGTGCTGTTCATGGGGCGCGTCACCTTCCAGAAGGGCCCGGAATACTTCGTGGAAGCCGCCCGTCTGGTGCTCAACGAAATGCCCGACGTGCGCTTCATCATGGCCGGCAACGGCGATCTGCTTCCGCGCATGATACGGCGCGTGGCCGAACTTCGCATGGGCAGCCGCTTCCACTTCCCCGGCTTCATGCGCGGCAAGGACGTGCAGCACATGTACTCGCTGGCCAGCCTGTACGTCATGCCCAGCGTGTCCGAACCCTTCGGCATCGCCCCGCTCGAAGCGCTGCAGTGCGGCGCGCCCATTCTGCTTTCCAAGCAGTCCGGCTGCGCCGAAGTGCTGCCCGGAGCCCTCACCGTGGACTTCTGGGACGTGCGCCAGATGGCCGACAGAATCCTCGACGTGCTGAACCATCCCGACATGGCCGCGGAAAGCCTGCGCCGCTGTCAGGAAGCACTGCAGAGCCTCACCTGGGAACGCGCCGCCGACGGCATCCTCGACGCCTACGCTCATGTCTGCCCCAATGCCCGGAGTTAAGCCATGCCTTCCGTATGCTTTTACTTTGAAGTTCATCAGCCCTACCGTCTCCGCCCCTACAGCTTTTTCGACATCGGCGCCAAAAACGACTATGAAGACGCGCGGCAGAACCGCGACGTCATGCGCAAGGTGGCCGAAAAATGCTATCTGCCCATGAACTCCCTGCTGCTTGAACTCATCGAGCGTCATCAGGGCCGGTTCCGCGTGTCCTTCTCCCTCACCGGCATAGTGCTCGACCAGTTCATGGAATACGCGCCCGAAGTGCTCGACAGCTTCCGCGCGCTCGCCCGCACCGGCTGCGTCGAATTTCTCGACGAAACCGACAATCACAGCCTCGCCTGCCTCTTCTCCGAAGACGAATTCCGCTCGCAGATAAGCCGGCACCGGGAAAAAATGCAGGAACTCTTCGGGCAGAGCCCGCGCGCGTTCCGCAACACCGAACTCGTGTACAGCAACGACGTGGCCCGCATCGCCCGCGACATGGGCTATTCCGTCATTCTCGCCGAGGGCGTCGATCGCGTGCTCGGCTGGCGCAGCCCGAACTTCGTCTATCAGCCCGCAAGCTGCCCGGACATGAAGCTGCTGCTCAGAAACTATTCCCTGTCCGACGACATCGCCTTCCGCTTCTCCAACCGCGACTGGCCCGCCTACCCGCTCATGGCCGACACCTTTGCCGAGTGGCTGCACCGGATCAAGGGCAACGGCGACGTCGTCAACCTGTTCATGGACTACGAAACCTTCGGCGAACATCAGTGGGCCGACACCGGCATATTCGAGTTCATGCGCGCCCTGCCCGACGCCGTGCTGCGCGATCCCGAATTCGACTTCCTCACCGTGTCCGAAGCGGCGGACCGCTACCCCGTCCGCGCGGAGCTCGACGTGCCGAACCACATCTCCTGGGCCGACGCCGAACGCGACCTCTCCGCCTGGCTCGGCAACGACATGCAGAAGGACGCCTTCCGCGCCCTGTACGAATGCCTCGGCCTCGTGAAGTACGTCAACGATCCGGAACTTGACGAAGCCTGGAGAAGATTGCAGAGTTCCGATCACCTTTACTACATGGGCACGCCCCGCTCCTCCGACGGCGACGTTCACAAGTACTTCTCCCCCTACCGCTCCGCCATGGAGGCCTACACCAACTTTATGAACATTCTGGCAGACTTCCGCATTCGCCTCTTTGCGAAGGCCAACCAGTAACATGACAAGAAACTGACAGAAAGACCCCGCTTTTTTCCCGTTTTTCGGGAAAGCGAGGGTCTTCCTGTCAGAATTCATTTTAATGGAGATTTCATGAATCAACCTTCACGCACTCATCTTTTCGAGGTCAGCTGGGAAGTGTGCAACAAGGTCGGCGGCATCTATGAGGTCGTCGCCAGCAAGGCGCAGCAGGCCATGTGCGCCTTTGATGGTGAATACATCCTCCTGGGCCCCGACACCAAGCACAACACCGAGTTCACCGAGACGGACGAGCCTTTCTGGGACGCTCTGCGCTATCCCCTCAAGGACAAGGATCTGCACTGCCGCTTCGGCCGCTGGGAAATCCCCGGCCGTCCGCGCGTCATCCTTGTCGATTTCAACGGCCGGCACGACTCCAATCAGATTCTGCGCCAGCTCTGGGAGCGTTTCGGCGTCGATTCTCTGTCCGGCGGCTGGGACTATGTCGAGCCCGTGCTGTTCAGCTATACCTGCGGCGAAGTCATCGCCACCATTCATCAGGTGCTCTCCAACCGCAACAAGAGCCACGGCATAGCCCACTTCCATGAATGGATGTGCGGCGCGGGCATTCTCGCGCTCAAGCAGCTCGCCCCCTCCATGGGCACGGTGTTCACCACCCACGCCACCGTGCTCGGCCGCGCCATGGCCGGCAGCGGCGTGGACATCTACGCCCGCATGTCGGAAATCTCCCCCTCGCAGGAAGCCTACCGCTACAACGTGACCGCCAAGTGCTCCATGGAAACCGTGAGCGCCCGCGAAGCCGACGTGTTCACCACCGTGAGCGGCATCACCGCCGAGGAGGCCCGCGTATTCCTCGGCCGCACGCCCGACGTCATTACCGACAACGGCCTCGACCTTTCCGCCATCCGCGATTACAGCGCCGACCGCGACGCCGCCCTCGCCAACCGCGCCCGTCTGCTCGAACCCGTGAGCCGCCTGCTGCGCAGAAAAATCACGCCCGACACCCGCATTCTGGTGATCTCCGGCCGCTACGAGTACCACAACAAGGGCGTGGATCTCTTCCTCGACGCGCTCGCCAAGGCCAAGCAGTCCATGCAGACCACCTCCAGCAAGGTGCTCGCCCTCATGCTCATGATGGGCGGTCACACCGGCGTGGACGAAAACGCCGTCAGCGGCGATCCCGCCGCCGTGGCCGATCCTTCCCTGCCCGGCGCGGGCTTCCTCACGAGCCATCAGGTCTATGACGCGCCCAACGATCCCATTCTCACCGCCTGCCGCCGCCTCGGCCTGAACAACACCGCCGACGACAACGTGCAGGTCGTGTTCGTGCCCGCCCTGCTCGACGGCCACGACGGCTTCCTCAACATGCCCTACTTCGACGTGCTCTCCGGCTGCGATCTCGGCGTGTTCCCGTCCTGGTACGAGCCCTGGGGCTACACGCCCCACGAAAGCGCCGCCTACAGCGTGCCCACCGTCACCACCGATCTTTCCGGCTTCGGCCTCTGGATCCGCCAGATGGAAAACAAGATCGGCACGCAGCCGGGCATCGGCGTCATCGCGCGCCGCAACAACGACTACGCCAAAACCGTGGACGCCCTCGCCGAGGTCATCGTCCACTACGCCACCTGCTCCGACGAAGAACTCGACCAGCGCCGCCGCACCGTGCGCGCCGCCGCCGCCCACGCCGACTGGAGCGAGTTCTTCAAGCTCTACATGAGCGCCTACTCCATGGCCAACGAAAAGGCGCACTTCCGCCGCCACGCCTCCAATCACACTCAGTCTTCCACGTTCTCCAAGGAACTCGCCATGCGTCCTTCTTCCATTCCCTTCCTGCGCACGCTGAACGCCGTGTCGGAACTGCCCGAACAACTCAGCCGCCTGCACGACATCGCCTGCAACGTCTGGTGGAGCTGGCAGCCCGAAGCGCTGGCGCTGTTCCGCGGCATGTCGCCCGAACTGTGGGAGGAATGCGACCACAACCCCATCTACATGGTGGAAAACACGCCGCCCGAACGTCTGCGCGACCTCGCCGCCGACATGACCTTCGTGAGCCGCCTGAACAAGCTCGCCGAAAAGTTCGACGCCTACATGGCTCAGCCCGTCGTTTCCGAAACCATGGAAGACGGCACGCCCGTCATTTCCTCCGACCGCCCCGTGGCCTACTTCTCCACCGAATACGGCCTGCATGAAAGCCTCCAGCTCTATTCCGGCGGTCTCGGCGTGCTCTCCGGCGACCATCTCAAGTCCTCGAGCGACGAACGTCTGCCCCTCGTGGGCGTGGGCCTGTTCTACCTCAACGGCTACTTCCAGCAGACCGTGGACAAGAACGGCCATCAGAACCCGCAGTATCCCGAGAATCAGCCCGGCAGCCTGCCCCTCGAAGCCATGCTCGACGACAAGGGCGAACCGCTCATGATCTCCCTGCCGCTCGGTTCCCGCACCCTGTACGCCCGCATCTGGAAGCTGCAGGTCGGCCTCATCTCCCTGTACCTCATGGACACCAACGTGCCCCAGAACAACGACGACGACCGCCGCGTCACCGCCCGCCTCTACGAGGCCGACCGCGACGTGCGCATGCGTCAGGAAATTCTGCTCGGCATCGGCGGCGTGCGCATGCTGGCCGCCCTCGGCATCACGCCTTCCGTGTGGCACATGAACGAAGGTCATTCAGCCTTCCTCGTGCTGGAGCGCCTGCGTCAGCACATGAAGGGCGACGATCTCACCCTCGACGAAGCCAAGATTCTCGTGCGCAGCTCCTGCGTGTTCACCACCCACACCCCCGTGGACGCCGGCAACGAACGCTTCTCCGTGGATCTCATGGCCCGCTACTTCCAGCCCTACGCGGAAATGCTCGGCCTCGAATGGGCCGACTTCCTGAACCTCGGACGCCAGGACGGCGGCGATCCCAACAACTTCGACATGACCGTGCTCGCCCTGCGCATGTCCTCTCAGGCCAACGGCGTGAGCGCCATGCACGGCATGGTTTCCCGCCGCATGTGGCGCAACATCTGGAAGGGCTTCACCGAAGCGGAACTGCCCATCGGTCACGTGACCAACGGCGTGCACACCGCCTCCTACGTGGGCCCCGCCTTCCGCCTGCTGCTGAACCACTACCTCGGCCCCGACTGGCTGGACATGAAGCCTGAAGACCCTGCGTGGAAAAAGGTGCAGTCCATCCCGGACGACGAATACTGGGCCGCCCGCCGCGCCCAGAAGCAGGCCCTCATCGACGCTTTGCGCGAACGCCTGCCGCACTGCGCCGCCTACTCCGACATTTCCGGAGAAGAGCGCACGAAGTGGCTTTCCGCCCTCACGCAGAACACGCTCATCATCGGCTTCGCCCGCCGCTTCGCGCCCTACAAGCGCGCCACCATGCTCTTTGCCGATCCCGACCGTCTGGCCCGTCTGCTCAACGATCCCGAACGTCCCACCGTGCTGGTCATGGCCGGCAAGGCGCATCCTGCTGACAGCAAGGGCATCGAGCTCATCGAGGAAGTGGTGCGCTGGTCGCGCGATCCGCGCTTCTACGGCAAGATCTTCTTCCTGGAAAACTACAACCTCGAAGTCTCCCGCCTGCTCTCCCGCGGCTGCGACGTGTGGCTCAACACGCCCCGCCGTCCGCATGAAGCCAGCGGCACCAGCGGCGAAAAGGTGCCGGTCAACGGCGGCATCAACCTCAGCATCTCCGACGGCTGGTGGGTCGAAGGCGACAACGGCAAAAACGGCTGGACCATCGGTCCCAAGGCCACCTATGCCACCCTCTCCGCCGAACAGAACGACTACGACGACGCCGAAAGCCTGTATCAGATTCTGGAAAACGACGTCGTGCCGCTGTTCTTCCAGCGCGATTCCGACGCCCTGCCCCACGGCTGGATTGCCGTGTCCAAGAACTCCCTGCAGAGCCTGACCGCCATGTACGGCTGCCGCCGCATGGTGCGCGACTACATGGAAAAGATCTATCTGCCCGCCGCCCGCCGCGGCGTGGCCATGGACGCCGACCGTCAGGCCAAGGCCCGCTCCGTCGCCGCGTGGCTGCAGAGCATTCCCGGCCGCTTCAACACCACGGCCATTCAGTCCATCGAACTCGACGGCCTCGACGGCGACACCGTGTACTGCGGCAAGCCCTTCACCGTGAAGCTCACCCTGGACCCCGGCGACATGAAGAAGGAAGAACTGCTCGCCCAGTTCGTCTTCGGCGTGACCGACGGCATGAACTTCACCGAGGAGCCGCAGATCGTGAACCTCTCCCTCACCGGAGAAGAAGACGGCAATCTCGTGTATGAAGCCGCCTGCGAAGCGAAGAGCAACGGTCTGCACGCCTACGGCGTGCGCGTGGTGCCCTTCGTGGATCCGCTGGACAACGTCATGCTCGCCGGCCTCGTCCACTGGGCGTAGCGCCTGACGCCTGATCCGAAACACCTGCAACGCCCGGAATCGCCAACGCGGTTCCGGGCGTTTCTGTATCCGGCCGCCCGTGGTACAGGATTGAATCACGTTTGCCGCAGACCGGAAAACGCAGGGCCCCGTACCCCGCCGCAGCTCTCTTCTGCCGGGCAGGCAGGCGGATGACTCGCCCGACATTTCCCGTTCAGGCGCGATTCGTTTTCCGCCGCCAGGCCCTCGTCTTCCTCCGGCGATACATGTTCCCCTTCCCGTGTTCCGCCGGAAGCCTCCGTCGGACCAGTCTTTCATCAAAACAATTTGGTATCATTCCGGGCAAAATTTTCAACCAGCCAATATTCTTTATCTTTTTTTCACATATCCCGCCGCGCCGAAGGCCGGAGGAAAATTTCCTTCGATACAAAAAAATTCCTGAAAAGTGCTGCCGCCTTACCGCAATTTTGATATCCATTTGAAATATCAGCATTAAAAAATTCTGGCACGATTTCTGCACAAAGGAAGCCATCCAGGTACTCCCAGGAGGTTTTCCATGATTTACAGTACAGATTTCTCCCCTCGAACCACCCGCGTGCTGCGACTCTCCGCAGCGGCTCTGGCGCTCGGCGCTCTGCTTGCTCCCGATACGGCTCTGGCCGAAGACGCCCCTTCCTTTCTGAGTCAGCAGGACGGCAACATCATCTGGACCATGCTCGGCGCCATGCTCGTCATGTTCATGCAGCCGGGCTTCGCCCTCGTGGAATGCGGCCTCACCCGCGCCAAGAACGCCGGCAACATTCTCATGAAGAACTTTGTGGACTTCAGCGTGGGCACGCCCCTGTTCTTCCTGCTCGGCTTCGGGCTCATGTTCGGCGCGTCCAACGGGTTCATCGGTTCCCCGTCCTTCGGCATGAACTTCATTGATCCCACCACCCCCGAGGGCGGCTGGGCCTGGACCTTCTTCTTCTTCCAGGCCATGTTCGCGGCCACTTCGGCCACCATCGTGTCCGGCTGCATCGCCGAACGCACCGACTTCAAGGCCTACATTCTGGTTTCCATTCTGGTTTCCGCCTTCATCTATCCCATCAGCGGCGGCTGGGCCTGGAACAGCCTCTTCGCCGATACCAAGGGCTGGCTTGAAAATCTCGGCTTCATCGACTTCGCCGGTTCCACGGTCGTGCATTCCGTGGGCGGCTGGATAGGCCTCGCCGGCGCCATCTGCGTGGGCCCGCGCATCGGCAAGTACACCCCCGACGGCAAGTCCCTCGCCATTCCCGGCCACAACATTCCTCTGGTTGCGCTCGGCGTGTTCATCCTGTGGTTCGCGTGGTTCGGCTTCAACTGCGGCTCCACCACCACCCCCGACGGCACCGTGGGCTACATTGCCGTGAACACCTGCCTTTCCGCCTGCACCGGCTTTGCCGCCGCCATGGTCACCATCTGGATCATCACCGGCAAGCCCGACCCCTCCATGGCCATGAACGGCGTGCTCGCGGGCCTCGTGGGCGTGACCGCCGGCTGCTATGAAGTCTCCCCCGTCGGCTCCATCTTCATCGGCATCATCTGCGGCATCGTGGTTGTGTTCTCCATCCTGTTCGTCGATCAGAAGCTCCACATCGACGACCCCGTCGGCGCGGTTTCCGTCCACGGCGTGTGCGGCTTCCTCGGTACGGTTCTCGTCGGCCTGTTCGCCGCTCCCGGCTACGGCTCCAACGTCGGCCTGCTCTACGGCGGCGGTGTCCATCTGCTCCTCATCCAGCTGCTCGGCGCGGTCAGCGTGGGCGCGTGGGCCTTCATCACCGGCATGTGCGCCTTCAAGATCGCCGACAAGGTCGTCGGTCTGCGCGTGAGCCGCGAAGTGGAACTCAAGGGCCTCGACATCACCGAACACGGCGCCGACGTGTACAGCGGCTTCCAGATCTTCTCCAACGAATAAGCCGACCGATCAAACATAACAGGAGCTGAAAAATGAAGCTTGTAGTTGCCTATATCCGTCCGGAATGTCTCGGACCCGTCAAGCAGGAACTGTACGCCAAGGGACTCTACAGCATGTCCGTCACCAACATTCTCGGCTCGGGCCGCCAGAAGGGCTACGTGGAAATGTACCGCGGCGTAGCCACCGAAGTGACCCTGCTCAAGAAGGTCCGCATAGAACTCTGCCTGCACGACGAAGACGTGCAGACCGCCATGACCGCCATTTCCGAAGGCGCGTCCACCGGTCATGAAGGCGACGGCATCATCTACGTCGTGGACGTCGTGGCCAGCCAGCGCATCCGCACCGGCGACAGTCTGTAAGCCCGATCTGAAACAAAGGGCGCTCCGTGCGCCCTCACCATTTTTCCTTTGAGGTTTCCATGAAGATTCTTCCCGCCATCGCCGGTCTCCTTCTGCTGGGACTGTGCGCCACAACCGCGCCCGTGCAGGCTCCCGCCGCGGGCATTCCCAAGGACACGCTGCTGTTCATACGCGAAAGCGGCGGCAACTCCTTCGACATTCAGGGCACCGGTACCAACCGCTCCGCCTACGGCCTTTCCTGGAACGTCTATGACCGCCTGGTGACCTACGGCATCAAGAAGCATCCTTCCGGCACGCTGATGTACGACTACACCAAGATCGAACCCGCCCTCGCCGAAAGCTGGGACATCTCCCCCGACGGCCGCGTGATCACCTTCCATCTGCGGAAGGACGCCGTGTTCCACGACGGCACGCCCGTCACCGCCGACGACGTGAAGTGGTCCTTCGACAGAGCGGTGTCCGTGGGCGGCTTCCCCACCTTCCAGATGAGCGCCGGCTCCATGACGAAGCCCGAGCAGTTCACGGTGGTGGACAAGTACACCTTCCGCGTGACCCTCGACAAGGCCGACAAGCTCGCGCTGCCCAACATCGGCACGCCCGTGCCCGCCATCTACAACTCCACGCTGGCCAAGAAGCACGCCACCGACAAGGATCCCTGGGCCATGGAATGGCTCAAGCTGCACGACGCCGGCAGCGGCGCCTACAAGGTGAAGAGCTTCAAGCCCGGCGTGCAGACCGTGTACGAACGCTTCGACGACTGGAAGTGCGGCCCCCTGCCCGCCATGAAGACCGTCATCGAACGCGTGGTTCCTTCCGCCTCCACCCGTCGTGCCATGCTTGAAAAGGGCGACGTGGACCTCTCCCTCGACCTGCCTCCCAAGGACTTCGCCGAACTGCACGACGAGGGCAAGCTGAAGGTCGAAGGCATTCCGGTGGAAAACTGCATGTGGTTCGTGGACATGAACGTGACCATTCCTCCGTTCGACAATCCGCTGGTGCGCAAGGCCATAAGCTACGCCGTTCCCTATGAAGCCATCTACAAGGCTTCCACCTACGGCCGCGCCGCCCCGCTCTACGGCGCCGCGAGCGACACCCCGGCCACGGCCGAATGGCCTCAGCCCTTCCCCTATCATACCGACGTGGAGAAGGCCAAGAAGCTGCTCGCCGAAGCCGGCTACCCCAACGGCTTCAAGACCACCCTTTCCTACAGCCTCGGCAAAGCCTCGCTGGGCGAACCCGCCGCGCTGCTGCTGCAGAAGGCCCTCAAGGACATAGGCGTGGAAACCACCATGGAAAAGGTGCCCGGAGCCAACTGGCGCACGGCCATGACCCGCAAGGACATGCCCCTGCTCGTGGACGACATGGGCGGCTGGCTGAACTACGCCGACTACTTCTTCTACTGGAACTACCACAGCCAGAACGGCGTGTTCAACACCATGTCCTATCAGAACAAGGAAATGGACGGCTACATCGAAGCGGCCCGCTTCGCTCCCGACAAGGCCTCCTATGACGAAGCCATCAAGAAGTGCCTGAAGAAGGCCTTCGACGACGCACCCCGCCTGCCCCTGTTCCAGCCCAACCTCGACGTGGCCATGCAGCCCTACGTTCACAACTACCAGTACTGGTTCCACCGTCAGCTCGACTTCCGAACCATTACCAAGGAATAAGCTCCCCCCCCGCCGGGTCTCCCCCACGGGAGCCCGGCACCCTTTTCTCATCAAGGGTCAGGGCCTTCGGGCCCTGCCTTGTTACCGGATCCCCGCAGGCTCCGGAAAAACAGGATCCTCTATGCTTCGCTTCATCCTGCGCCGTATTCTCGCGGCCATACCCAACCTTGCGGGCGTGCTCATCATCACATTTCTGCTGGCCCGCGCGCTTCCCGGCGATCCGGCCACGTATCTGGCCGGGCCTTCGGCCAGCCTCGACGCCATCGAGCAGATCCGGCAGAATCTCGGTCTCGACAAGCCCCTCATCGAACAGTTCGTTCTGTACGTTTCCGACATGTGCCGCGGAGACTGGGGCACGTCCTGGGCCACCGGCCTGCCCGTGACGGAAGAAATATTCACCCGTCTGCCCGCCTCGCTGGAGCTCACCTTCGCCGGTCTGTTCTTCGCCGTGGCCGTGGCCCTGCCCATGGGCATTCTTTCCGCCACGCGCCCCGGCTCCATCATCGACCACATCTGCCGCATCATCAGCACGCTCGGCGTTTCGCTGCCCACCTTCTTCACCGGGCTTCTGCTCGTGTTCATCTTCTACTACCTGCTGGGATGGGCTCCGGCCCCCATGGGACGACTGCCGCTCACGGCCATCGAACCCGACGCCGTGACGGGCTTCTTCCTCATCGACACCCTCCTCGCCGGAGACTTTGAAACCTTCCGCGCGGCCGTGATGCAGATCACCCTTCCGGCGCTCACCCTCGGCATCTTCGCCCTCGCGCCGCTCGCCCGCATGACCCGCGCCGCCATGCTCCAGGTGCTCTCCGCGGACTTCATCCGCACGGCCCGGGCCTCCAATCTGCCCCGCTGGAAAATCATCTTCGTGTACGCGCTGCGCAATGCGGCCAATCCGCTGTTCACCACGCTCGGCATGGTGTTCTCCTTCACGCTCGGCGCCAACGTGCTGGTGGAAAAGGTCTTTTCCTGGCCCGGCATCGGCTCCTTCGCCCTTGAGGCTCTGCTCACCTCCGACTACGCCGCCGTGCAGGGCTTCGTGCTGACCATGGGCATTCTCTACGTGTTCGTGAACCTGATCACCGACCTGCTCCAGGTGCTGAACGATCCCCGCATAAGGATGAACATATGAGCTCCTTCACCCGTCATGTCTTCTTCTGCCTGAGAAGCAACGTGTTCTCCTGCCTGGCCGTGGGCGGACTCATAGTGCTCGCGGCGCTCACGGTGGCCGGGCCTTCTCTCGCCCCCTACGACGCCTTCCAGTGCGTGGACGACGCCATCATGCTTCCGCCCTCCCTGGCGCATCTTTGCGGCACCGATCAGGTGGGACGCGACGTGTTCAGCCGCATTCTCACGGCCTGCCGTCTCGACATGTCCATAGCCCTGAGCGCCGTCGGGCTCTCCCTTGTGGCAGGCACGCTCATCGGCGCCTTCGCCGGATACTACGGCAGGCTCTTCGACAGCCTCGTGAGCCGTCTCGTGGACACCATCATGGCCTTCCCGCTCTTCGTGCTGGCCATGGCCATCGTGGCCTCGCTGGGCAACTCCGTGGCCAACATCGTCTATGCCACGGCCATCATCAACCTGCCCTTCTACATCCGCGTGGCCAGAGCCGAAGTGAGCGTGCGCCGCAACAGCCAGTTCGTGGAAGCCGCCCTCATCAGCGGCAACAGCGGCCCGCGCATCATTTTCCGCCACCTGCTGCCCAACATCATTCCCACCATCATGGTGCAGGCCTCGCTGAACCTCGGCTGGGCCATCCTGAACGCCGCCGGTCTGTCCTTCATCGGCCTCGGCGTCCGTCCGCCGGACGCCGAATGGGGCATCATGGTGGCCGAAGGCGCGCAGTACATCGTGTCCGGCGAATGGTGGATAGCCCTCTTTCCCGGCATCGCCCTCATGCTCACCGTGCTCTGCTTCAACTTTCTCGGCGACGCTCTCCGAGACATCTTCGATCCGAGGAGGCGTGCGTAATGACCACCTCATCTTCTCCGCTGCTTGAAGTGCAGCACCTCAGCGTAGGCTTCACCTCGGAAGGAAGCACGCTCACCGCCGTGCGCGACGTGACCCTGGAAGTCCGCCCCCACGAGTTCTTCTCCCTCGTGGGGGAATCGGGCTCCGGCAAATCCGTGACCGTAATGACCGCCATGGGCCTGCTCGACGCCAACGGCTACGTGGAACAGGGCTGCATACGCTACGACGGTCAGCTTTTGCTCGACAACAGGACGCCGCGCCGCCGCTGGCGTCGCCCCGGCGACATGGCCATGATCTTCCAGTACCCCATCGTGTCCCTGAACCCCGTGCGGACCATAGGCCTGCAGCTTCGCGACGTGCTGGAAACGCTGCCCGAACGCCCCGCCTCCGCCAAGGAAGCCCGCGACGCCGCCCGGGAACTTCTCGAAAAGGTGCGCATCCGCGACCCGGAACGCTGCCTCGACGCCTATCCCTTCGAGCTTTCCGGCGGCATGTGTCAGCGCGTGCTCATCGCCATGTCTCTGGCACGGCGTCCGCGCCTGCTTTTTGCCGACGAGCCCACCACCGGCCTCGACGCCCTCACGCAGGACACCATTCTCAAGCTCCTGCGCGACATGATGGACGAAACCGGCATGTCCATACTGTTCATCACCCACGATCTCGGCCTGGCCGTGCAGTACAGCGACCGCATAGGCGTCATACGGCACGGCGAACTGCTGGAAACGGGACTGCCCGGCGATCTGCTGAGCCATCCCTCCCATCCCTACACGAAACGGCTCTTCGCCTCCACGCCGAGCCTCATGACCAGCCTCGACGACATCCGTCGTCTGGGCCCGGTCGAAGCCGATTCCTGAGGTGCGTCATGATTCCGCTTCTTCAAGTCAGTCATCTCTACAAGTCCTTCACGCCCGGCGTGTACGCCGTGCAGGACGTGTCCTTTGAACTGAAACGCAGCACCTGTCTCGGCATTGCCGGGGAATCGGGTTCCGGCAAGTCCACGCTCATCCGCATGCTCGCGCGCCTCATCGACGTCAGTCCCGGCCCGGGCGGCGGCGATGAAGGCTCCATCCGCCTGTTCCGGGACGACATCAGTCTGCTGCCGCCGCGCTTCTTTGCGCATCATCCCCTGCGCTCGCAGATTCAGATGGTGTTTCAGGATCCCACAAGCAGCCTGAATCCCTGCTGGACCGCCGCCCGCTGCATTGCCGACCCCTTGCGCGTTCTTCTCGGCATCCGCGACAGGGACGTTCTTGCCAAGCACGTGCGCCATCTGGCGCAGCTTGTCCATCTGCCGGAAGAGCTGCT
Source organism: Mailhella sp. (assembly GCF_057866825.1). Lineage (NCBI taxonomy): Bacteria > Pseudomonadati > Thermodesulfobacteriota > Desulfovibrionia > Desulfovibrionales > Desulfovibrionaceae > Mailhella > Mailhella sp. Next base: position 12,472 of record NZ_DBMAHT010000007.1, on the reverse strand, counting down.
CGACAGGCTGCCGCATCAGCTTTCCGGCGGCCAGAAGGCCCGCGTGGGCATCGCCCGCGCTCTCGGCCCCCGGCCGAGCATACTGCTGCTGGACGAACCCACCACCGCGCTCGACGTGTCCGTGCAGGGGCAGATTCTCTGCCTGCTCGACGACCTCAAGCGTCAGCTGGACCTCAGTCTCATTTTCGTGTCCCACGACCTCAACGTGCTGCGCCTGCTGTGCGACCGCCTCATCGTCATGCAGCAGGGCCGCGTGGTGGAACAGGGAACCACGGCGGAAGTATTCGCGCATCCCACGCACGAGTACACCCGTTCGCTTCTCTCTTCCATGCCTGTTCTGAACAAAACGGCCTGACCGGTCGAAAAACATACGGAGACATCATGACCCCCTTTCCTTCCAGTCCCACTCTTTCCGCCGTCCGCGCCTGGTACGCCCAGGGCGGCGACCCTGAACAGGGCCTCTGCGACCTGGCCCGACGCATCCGCCGCGACAGCGCAAACGGTGTATGGATCACCCTCATCGACGAAAGCGAAGTGTGCGAGCGCGTGCGCGAACTGAAGGCCGCCTGCGCGACGCTCTCAGAAGAAGAGCGCCGGAGCCGGTATCCGCTTCTCGGCATTCCCTTTGCCGTGAAGGACAACCTGGACGTCGCGGGCAAGGAAACCACCGCCGCCTGCCCGGCCTACGCCTACACCGCCGAGTCCACGGCCTTTGTGGTGCAGCGCCTGCTCGACGCCGGAGCCGTGCTCATGGGCAAGACCAACATGGACCAGTTTGCCACCGGTCTCGTGGGCGTGCGTTCCCCCTACGGGGCCTGCCCCAACAGCTTTGATCCCGCGTACATCAGCGGCGGTTCAAGCTCCGGTTCGGCGCACGTGGCGGCCAAGGGCTACGTGAGCTTCAGCCTCGGCACGGACACCGCCGGTTCCGGACGCGTGCCCGCGGCGCTGAACAACCTTGTGGGCCTCAAGCCCAGCCACGGCCTGCTTTCCACGTGCGGCGTGGTTCCGGCCTGCCCCTCGCTGGACTGCGTGTCCATCTTCGCCCTCACCTGCGAGGATGCCGCCGAGGTGTTCGCCGTGGCGCAGGGGCCCGACGAAAAGGACATCTGGAGCCGGGAAGCCGTCGCTTCTCCCGCGCCCCTCGGCCGGACCTTCACCTTCGGCGTGCCCGAAAATCCTGAATTCTGCGGAAACGACGTCTGGGCGCAGGCCTTCCGCGAAGCCATCGCCCGCCTGGAATCGCTGGGCGGCACAGCTGTTGCCCTCGACTACGCGCCCTACCGCGAAGCCGCCGACATGCTGTATTTCGGTCCGTACCTTGCGGAACGCATGGCCGTGGTGGGCGACTTCGTGTCCAAGAATCCCGAATGCTGCGACGCCACCGTGCACAAGATCATTTGCGGCGCGTCGCACTGGACGGCCGTGGACACCTTCCGCACCATCTACCGCACGCGCGAGCTTCGGCAGATCGTGGCGCAGGACTTCAAGCGCGTGGACGTGCTTCTGCTGCCCACCGCCCCCACCACCTACACCATCGACGCCGTGCGCCGCGATCCCGTGCGCACCAACGTGAACATGGGCACCTACACCAACTTCGTGAACATTCTCGACATGTGCGCCGTGGCCGTGCCCTCCTCGGTGCCGCACATGCCCGGAACGGACGTGGCCATGCCCTTCGGCGTCACGCTCATGGGTCCGGCCTTTTCGGAAGCCCGTCTGCTCGATCTCGCTTCGCGCTTCCACGCCGCAGCTCTGAAGGAAGGCATCGGGCTCGGCGCGACGGAAGTGAAGCCCGCCGCCGACAAGGGCTCGCTGCTGCTGGCCGTGGGCGGAGCGCACATGAGCGGCATGGCCCTGTGCCATGAACTTGAAGCCACGGGCGCCGTGTTCGAGTGCGCCACTGCCACGGCTCCTCATTACCGCATGAAGCTTCTGCCCGGCGGCGCGCCCCTGCGTCCGGCCATCGTGCGCGTGGAGGACGGCGGCGTTCCCGTTCAGGTGGAAGTCTGGTCCATGCCCCGCAGCGCCGTGGGCGCGTTTCTGGAACGCATTCCCGCGCCGCTCGGCCTCGGTTCCGTGGAACTTGCCGACGGCTCGTGGGTAAGAGGCTTCATCTGCGGAGCCGACCTCTCCGAAACCGCCAGGGACATCAGTGCTTTCGGTTCGTTCCGCACCTTCATGGAACAGGAGGGCAACGCCGCCTCGAAATAGCGGCCTTCCCCCTCAAGACCTTTCCCCTGCCGTTCGACGCGTCGCCGCCCTTCCCCTCCTTCATCAGGCCGCGTCGGACGACAGGGGACTTTTTTTGCCGTCAGTCGGCCGGATAACCCACAGGCTGAATCATGTACACCTTCCAGCCCTCCGGCAGCGGCAGACTGCCGTCAAGCCGGTTCGTCTCCTGCGCCTTCATCACGTTGGCGAGCCCCGCCGAGGCGCAGTAGAGCGCCACGTTCTCGTACATGGAGCCGACGTGAAACGGCGAGTAGCGGTCGCTCTCCTTGGCCGCATGCAGCAGCACCAGCGGCGCGCCGTTGCTGTAGAGCTTCAGGTAGTCGCCCGCAAGCACCTGCTCCAGCGCGTTCTTCGCGGCATCGTAGCGGTACACGCCGTCGGGCAGCACGGCGTACACGGCAATGAGCTGACGGTTCATGGCCGTGGGCACGGTCAGTCTGCCGTCCTCACGGTTCACGCCGCAGGCCGCCCAGAGAATGTTCGACACTTCCTGCATCGGCAGCGGACGACTGTCGAACTTCCGCTCCACATGCCTCTTTGCCAGCGATTCCAGCAGGGAAAGACCGCCCTGCTTCTGCGGCGCGGGCAGTTCCACCATCTGCGCAAGCGCAGGTGCAGGCGCGGCCAGAACCGCGCAGCACAACGCGCCGAGCACAAGTTTCTTCATGTTCATCGCTCACTCCTTTGTCGCCGTCTTTCGCCCGGCCGCGAGAACCCGGCCGCGCACGGGACTGTTTCAAAACCTGTCGAAAGTCTAGCAGAAACGCCTGCGCCCGTCCCGCCGTTTTCCGCCCGGCTCTTCCGCGCGCCGCTTCGGCCTGCGCGACGCCCCTTCCCTTCATTGACGGGCGACGGAAGGGAATGATACTCTGAAAAAAATTTCGCGTTTTCTCCTCATGCTCCGGGAAAACGCGCGGAGAGCATACATGCAGCATAAAGAACTTGTGGAATTCATCGCCAAGTCGCTGGTGGACAACCCCGATCAGGTGACCGTGCGCGAAACCGAAGGCGAACAGGCCTCCACGCTGGAACTTTCCGTGGCCAGAGACGACCTCGGCAAGATCATCGGCAAGCAGGGCCGCACGGCCCGCGCCATCCGCACCCTTCTGGGCGCGGTTTCCGCCAAAACCAAAAAGCGCGTCGTTTTGGAAATTCTCGAATAATGCCTGCTTCTTCTCTCGTAGTTCTGGGGCGACTCGCCAAGCCCCACGGCGTCAAGGGCGACATCCGCGTGGACTACTACGCCGATTCCGCGGACCTTCTGGACAAGCCCCTCATGCTGCGCGCCGGACGCTTCGCCCCGCGCCCCATCCGCGTGCGCGACTGGCATCTGTGGAAGGATCAGCTCATTCTCGGCATCGAGGGCTGCAACGACCGCTCCGCCGCCGAACAGCTGCGCGGTCAGGAACTGCTCATCGACGCCTCCTTCCTGCCGGAACCCGAAGAAGACGAGCCCTATCTGCGCGACCTCATCGGTCTTTCCGTGCGCCTTGAAGACGGCACGACTGTGGGCGAACTTGAAGACGTGGATTTCCCCGCCGGTCAGGAAATGTGGGTCATCCGCGCGCCGGAAGAGAGCGGCGGCTACGAAATACTCTTCCCCGCCGTGCCCGAATTCGTGCGCGACATCGATCTTTCCGCGGGCACGGCCACCATTGCCCCGCCGGAAGGCCTGCTCGACCTGTACCGCGACGGCGCAGCCTCGCTCGCTCCCGACGACGGGCAGGACGAACAGGACGCGGAAGAAGGTTCCGCCCGCAAGGCATAATCCGTCATGCGCTACAATCTCGTCACTCTTTTTCCCGAGTGGTTCGACTCGCCCCTTTCCAGCGGTCTCATGGAAAAGGCGCGCGAGGCGGGCATTGTGGAATTTTCCTTTGCCAACCCGCGCGACAAGTCCACGGACCGGCATCACTCCGTGGACGACCGCCCCTACGGCGGCGGCCCGGGCATGGTGCTCATGCTCGATCCGCTGGTGCGCACGCTGCGCGAACTGGCCCCCTGCAACGGCAGAAAGGGAAGACTCATCGCCCTCACTCCGGCCGGACGCCCCTTCACCCAGGACTTTGCCCGCGAGCTCGCCAAAGAAGAGGAAATCACCCTCGTGTGCGGCCGCTACGAAGGCTTCGACGCCCGCCTCTTCGATCTTCTCCCCGTGGAGCCCGTGTGCGTGGGCGAAGCCGTGCTCAACGGCGGCGAAGCCGCGGCGCTCGCCGTCATCGAGGCCACGGCCAGACTCCAGCCCGGATTCATGGGCAAGGACGAGTCCGGCGACGAAGAGAGCTTCAGCAACGGCCTTCTGGAATATCCTCAGTACACGCGGCCGGACGAATTCGAGGGCCTTCGCGTGCCCGAAGTGCTTGAAGGCGGCAATCACGCGCTCATCGCCGCGTGGCGGCGCGAACAGTCGGTGCTCGCCACGGCAAAACACCGTCCGGATCTGCTCGATCACGCCGTGCTCACCCATCACGACAGGGAGGTTCTGCGCGCCGCGCCCCGTTTCCGTCCGGGAAAAAACCTGCATGTGGCCCTGCTGCATCACCCCGTGCGATTAAAAGATCGGAAAACGGGCACAACCTCTTTGACAAACCTCGACATTCACGATATAGCACGAATTTCCCGCACCTATGGGATCAGTGGATTCTTCGTGGTCACGCCGCTGGAGGATCAGCGCAGACTCTTGGCAACACTGCTCTCTCATTGGACGGAAGGGCCGGGGCTGTCGTTCAATCCCGACAGAGCCGAAGCCCTTCGACTGGTCAGGCCCGAGGAATCTCTGGAAAGCGCGATTGCGACGTTGACAACCGATCGCGGCCTGCCGCCCTTTGTGGTCGGCACCAGTGCCCAGCCTGTCCTAGATAAAAAACACCGGGAACGCCGGCCCGCGACCACGTTCGACGACGTGCGGCGCAGGCTTGCGGACAGGCCCGTGCTCCTGCTTCTGGGAACCGGGCATGGCATTGCGCCTGAGGTGTTGGAGCAATGCGACGCCATCCTGCCGCCGCTGCGCTGGATGGACGAGTACAATCATCTCCCCGTGCGTGCCGCCGCCGCCATCCTTCTGGACAGGCTGCTCGGCGATCGGGGATAAACACCATTTTCCTCAAGGAGAGTCCCCCTATGGATATCATCAAGCAGATTGAACGCGAACACATGCGTATGGACATTCCGTCCTTCAAGCCCGGCGACGCCGTCAAGGTGTACCTGCGCATCGTCGAAGGTGAAAAGGAACGTATCCAGATGTTCCAGGGCAACGTCATCCGTGTTCAGCGCGGCACCACCGGCGCCACCTTCACCGTCCGCAAGATTTCCGACGGCGTGGGCGTGGAACGCATTCTTCCCATGCACTCCCCCTTCATCGACCACATCGAAGTGGTGACCGAAGGCCGCGTGCGTCGTTCCCGTCTGTACTACCTGCGCGAACTGCGCGGCAAGGCTGCCCGCATCAAGCCCCGCAACCGCTACTAAGATTCCGGTCCGGCGCTGCCCGGGCCCTTCTTTCGAGCAGACAAATCCCCTTCCGGTTCTCCGGCGGGGGATTTTGTCTATCGGGCGACCGGCGTTTCCCGCCCGATGAAAAAATACGGCGCTCCCTCCTGAACGCCGTTCGATTTTCGGCGCATTCCCGCTTTTTTTTTGCCGAAAAAGTTCGTATCTTCGGCACACCGCCGCGGAAGATCGTGTTCTGCGGTCCATTTTCTTTTTCAGGTGAATCATGGCCAGACCCCGCAAAAAAGCCGTCATTGAACAGGGCATGCTCTTCAGCGCCCCGGATGCCCAGCAACTGCTCACCGCCGGGACCGACGAAGCCGGAAGAGGCTGTCTTGCCGGGCCCGTGGTGGCCGGCGCCGTCATTTTCGCCGACGGCTTCGACCTCATGGGTCTGGACGATTCCAAAGTGCTCAAGGCCGAAGAACGCGACCGCCTCGCCGGAGAAATCCGCAGTCTTGCCGTGGGCTGGGGCATCGGGCTCGCCTGGATGAACGAAATTTCGCGCATCAACATTCTTCAGGCCTCGCTCATGGCCATGACCCGCGCCGTGGCCGCCATGCGCGTGCGCATGCACGCCAAAGGAGAGAACGTGCCCGCGCGCCTGCTCATCGACGGCACGCAGATCATTCCGCCGCTCTACTTCCGTCAGTTCGGCATTCCTCTGCCCGAACAGGAAGCCGTGGTGGACGGCGACGCCAAGGTGCCTTCCATTTCCGCGGCGTCCGTGCTGGCGAAGACCTTCCGCGACGAGCTCATGACCAGATTCGACGCGCGCTGGCCGGAATACGGCTTTGCAAGACACAAGGGCTACGGCACCAAAGAACACAAGGAAGCCCTGAAGAAATACGGCCCCTGCCCCCTGCATCGCCTCGATTTTCGGGGCGTGCTGCCGCCGAAGGTGCAGGAACAGGGCTGGCTGTGCTGAATCCCTTCCGCAGGGTGCAGGGTGAACGCGCCCGCGCGCCTCATAGCAAGGCGGGCACAGGCGCGGCCGGCGAAGAGCGCGCCGCAGCAATGCTTTGCGGCATGGGCTGGCGCATTCTGGCCCGCAACTGGCGCAGCGGACATCTGGAGCTCGACATTGTGGCGCAGGAAGGCGACACGCTCGTGTTCGTGGAAGTGAAAACGCGCGATGCATACGGCATGCAGCGCCCCTACGAAGCGCTCACCGCCGTCAAAAAGAAACGGCTGCTGCGCGCCGCGCAGGCGTGGCTTGCCGAACACGACGCATGGAACAGGCCCTGCCGCTTCGACCTCGTGTGCGTGGCGGCCCGGTCGGGAACCTACCAAACGGAGCTGATACGAAATGTCATCGAATTCGCAGATATCGGAACCCGGCACGCTGTGGGTGGTGGGAACGCCTCTTGGCAACCCTGGTGATCTTTCTCCCCGGGCCCGGGCCTGCCTCGAAGCGGCGGACCTCGTGCTCGCCGAAGACACCAAGCGCGAAGGCCTCGCCTGCGCCCGCTGGGGCGTCAACGTGCGCCGCTTCATCAGCTATCACGATCACAACGAAAAGGAAAAGGCGGCCTCCGTGCTGGAACTTTTGCGCGAAGGGAAAAACATTGCGCTCATTTCCGACGCGGGCATGCCCGTCATGGCCGATCCCGGCTACGTGGTCATCCGCGCCTGCCGCGAAGCCGGACTGCCGGTTTCCGTCATTCCCGGGCCGTGTGCTCCGGTCACGGCGCTGGCCGGTTCCGGCATTCCGCCGCAGCCCTTCGTCTTTTTCGGCTTTCTGCCGCGCAAGCGCTCCGATCAGGAAAATACGCTCTCGCCCTACGCCGCCATTCCGGCCACGCTGGTTTTCTTCGAGCGCAAGGACAGGCTTGAAGAAACCCTGAAAAACGCCCTGGCCCTGCTCGGCCCGCGCGAAGTGTGCGTGGCCCGCGAACTCACCAAGACGCACGAAGAGTATCTGCGCTTCCGCCTAGAAAATCTGCCCGATCTTTCGGGCATTCTCGGCGAAGTCACCGTGGTGGTCGGCCCGCCCGAAGGCAACGCACGCAGCAGCAGGGAAGAGATTCTCTCACTCATCCGCGAAGAACTTCCGCTCGGCGGCGCGCCCCGCGCCGTGGCCCGCCGCGTGCAGTCCCGCGCCCGGGGCTGGACCACCGGCGAAATCTACGCGCTCATTTCCGGCATGAAAAACTGATCCGCCCCGAACGTTGAACGCGCCTTGCGGGATCTGCGCCGATGTGGCACTCTTGAAGATACATGGCGGCATCATGCCGCAATGTTTCCACTTTTGCGTTGCGCATTCACCGCACCCGCGGCAGAGCGCAGCGCAGAAAAACGCTGCCGCGACCGCGCAGCCGACACGAGGAAAAACGGGCGCGGCCGAATCCGGGGGAAAACCATGTCCAGCCATGCTTCCGCATCCAGTCTTCGCACCCGCATTCCCGCCCGGGCCTGGACGGACATGCTGCACCTTGCCGTGCGTCAGATCTGCCCGGCCGGCTATCCGCTCATTCTCGAAGGCGATGCCCTCTTCGACTTCTACTACATCGAAAAAGGACGCCTTCTCATCTCCTACGCCTCCCAGAACGGACGCGAACGTTCCATCATCGGCCTTGAGGCGGGCAATCTTTTCAACGTGTCCACGGCGCTGACCGGCTTCGACAATCCGGATTCGCAGTACCTCTGCAAGGAGGAAACCGTGCTCTGGCGCTTTCCCGGCAGACTGCTGCTCTCCCCGGACTTCGTGTGCAAGTGCCCGGAGCTCATCATAGAAATCATGCAGTCGCTGGCAAGAAAGAATCTTCAAATGCACGAAACGCTCTCCTACACAGGGCCGGACGCCGCGCTCATCCAGATTGCCCGCTGGATGCTGCGCGCCGCCGAAAGCCGCGCGTCGGAAAGTTTCCGCCCCGGCGTCACGCAGCAGGAACTCGCCGACAGGCTCGGCATTCATCGGGCCACGCTGGTTCGCTGCATCCACACGCTCAAGGAGCGCGGCATCATCAGCCGCTTCACCCGAAACGCGCTCGTCGTCACGGACATGAACGCTCTGCGGGATCTGGCCGAACAGTAGCCGCCAGTCAGGAGCTCCGCCGTGCCCCGGGCACGGAAAATTTTCGCACAAGCGGAAGAATGATAAAAACAACAAATAAAATAAGTATGATATGTTAAAAAATCGAGTTTCAGCACTGCCGAAAAAGCGCTTTTTCCATCCCGCAGCCTTAAAAAATTTCATTTTTCTCAAAAAAACTCATGCTCATGGCGCAGATGCGCCATTTTTTTTCTGCGTCATGTGAAAAATAACATTTAACAAATCAGTCAGGAAAAGCTTTTCCCTCCACGCGGCGCGACGTCTGCAGCGTCGACCGCACCGCTCCCTGCCGAAACGGCAGGGCGGCGTTTGTTCCCGAGAGCTCCCCGTCTTCCGACGCCGAAGCCCGAAGAACTGTGTTGCGCGCGCCTGCAAAGGCCGGTTCGCGCTTTCAGACAGGAGGATTTTTCCTTGATACGACACATCGACTCCGAAAAATGCACCGGCTGCGGTCAGTGCTTCAAGTCGTGCAGTCTCGACGTGTTCCGGCTGGACACCCGGCAGACGGAACTCTCTCCCTGCATGGCGGCCTGCCCCGCAGGCACGGACATACGCGCCTACAATCATCTGCTTCAGCAGAACCGCCTTGAAGAGGCGCTGGAAGTGCTCAAAAAGGGTACGCCCTTCCCGGCGCTCACCGGCCGCGTGTGCTTCCATCCCTGCGAAAGCAAGTGCACCCGCGCTTCCATGGATGAAAGCGTGAACATCAACGCGCTGGAACAGTTCCTCGGCGATCTCGACCTTCAGGAGCTCCCCTCCAGACCCGCCGTGCGTCACCTCTCCCGCGCGGCCGTGGTGGGCTCCGGCCCGGCCGGACTTGCCGCCGCCTGGTATCTGGCTCTTGAGGGCTGGCCCGTCACCGTGTTCGAGGCGCTGCCCAAGCCCGGCGGCATGCTGCGCTACGGCATTCCGGCCTACCGCCTGCCCGACAGCGTCATCGACGCCCACATCCGCAAACTGGAAGCCCTAGGCGTGGAATTCTGCTGCAATACGCGCATCGGCGAAGGCCGCAATCTCAATCTGGCCGATCTGCACGATCTCGGCTACCGCGCCGTGCTCCTCGCTCCGGGCCTCAGCGCCGGCAAGAAGCTTCCGCTTGAAGGCATGGAGCTCGAAGGCGTGTTCACGGGCGTGGAATTTCTGCGCGATCTGCGCACGGGCAACGCGCCTGCCGCCGGACGCCGCGTGTGCGTGGTCGGCGGCGGCAACGTGGCCATCGACGCGGCCATCAGCGCCAAAATGCTCGGTGCCGAAGAAGTTCACATGTGCTGCCTCGAAGACCGCGAACATATGCCCGCCTTTGAGCACAACATCAAGGACGCCCTCGAACGCGGCGTGACGCTGCATCCCACCCTCGGCCCGGCCCGCATCGAGGGCGAGAGCGGCAAGGCCTGCGCCGTGGAATTTCATGTGTGCACGTCGCTGTTCAACGCCGAAGGCAAGTTCTCTCCCGTGCTCGACGAAACGCAGACCGTGCGCATCGAGGCCGATCAGGTCATCTTCGCCATCGGCCAGACCGGCGACTTTGCCGACATCGCCTCCGGCGTGGACATGCGCGGCCCGCGCATTCTCGTTTCCGGCTCTTCCATGCGCACCAGCCGCGAGGCCGTGTTCGCCGCGGGCGACGCCGTCACCGGCCCCGCCTCGGTCATTCAGGCCATTGTGGGCGGCCGCGACGCGGCCCACGCCATGAGCCGCGCCCTGAACGGCCTGCTGGTGGAAGACGAAACGCCCGCCTCCCGCCCCGTGGTGGAACACATGCCCATAGACAAACTGCCCCATCTGCCCCGCAACGAACGCAGGGCGAACATGAACGGAGGCCTGTTCGACGAAGCCGTTGCCGGCTTCGATCAGCTCGACGCCCAGGCCGAGGCCATGCGCTGCCTCACCTGCGGCAGCAAGGCTTCCATCCGTTACGGCGACGACTGCATGACCTGCTTCAGCTGCGAACTGCACTGCCCCGCCGACGCCATCGACGTCCACCCCTTCAAGGAACGTCTTCCCTACACGCTGTACGACGGTGAAGGAGGCCGGATATGAACAAGTACGACTGCACACTTCAGACCGACGTTCTGGTCATAGGCGGCGGCTTCTCGGGAACCTGGGCGGCCATCAAGGCCCGCGAACACGTGGAGAACGTGCTCATGGTGGACAAGGGCCCCCGCGACTGGGGCGGACTCGGCAGCATGTCCGGCGGCGACATGATCGTCAAGCAGCCCGAATTTGAAGCTTCGGACCTCGTGGACGAACTTACCTACTACTACGACGGACTGTGCGAACAGGACGTGCTCAAGGAAATTCTGGAGCTCTCCTACGACCGCTTCATGGATCTGGAAAAAATGGGCCACCGCTTCTATCGCGAAGACGGCGTGCTCCAGTCCATTCCCCAGCGCGGTCTGGACAAGATGCGCTACTATTTCTACCACCCCTACGGCAAGGGCGGCAGCCACACCACCGAAGTGCTGAACAAGCGCCTTCAGGAGCTGAACGTCAAGCGCATGGGCCGCGTGGAAATCACCCGCCTCATCAAGAACGGCGACCGCGTAGTCGGTGCCGCCGGCTTCCACGGCCAGAGCGGCGCGTCCATTCTCATTCACGCGAAGGCCGTCATTCTGGCCGCGCATTCCGGCGGCTGGAAGGGCTCGTATCTGCTCAACACCTGCGCGGGCGAAGGCAGCCTTCTGGCCTACGAGGCCGGCGCCACCCTGCGCAACATGGAATTCATCGAAAACTGGAACGTGCCCAAGCTCTTCGCCTGGGAAGGCCAGACCGGTCTGCTGCCGCACGGCGCGCGCTTCCTGAACGGCAAGGGCGAAGACTTCATGCGCCGCTACTCTCCCAAGCTGGGCGCCAAGGCCGACCCCCACTACAACGTGCGCGGCATGGCCTTTGAAGTGCTGGCGGGCCGCGGCCCCATCTACTTCGATACCAGCACCCTCAGCGAAAAGGGCATCCGCGACATGACGCCCACCGGCGGCTGGATGAAGCTCAACGACACCAAGCTCAAGGCGCTCGGCATCGACTTCTTCCATCAGACCACGGAATGGATGTCGCAGGTGCTCACCTGCTTCGGCGGCGTGAAGGCCGACAAGCAGGGCTTTACCGGCGTGCCCGGCCTCTACGTGGCCGGCAGAGCGCGCAGCGTGACCCCGGGCGTGTACATGGGCGGCTGGGACAGCTGCCTCACCGCCACCACGGGCTGGATTGCCGGTGAAAACGCCGGTCTTAGCGCCGCCTCTCAGAGCGAAACCTCCTTCGACGAATCCCTCGCTCTCGAAGCCCTGCGCGAAGACACCGCGCCCCTCGGCAGAGAAGGCGTGTCGCCCAAGGACATCGTGCGCAAGATGCAGCGGCTCATGTCGCCCATCGACGTGTGCATCCTCAAGACGCAGGACGGTCTTGCCCGTTCGCTCTCCCGCTTGGAAGCCTTCCGCGACGAAGTCGTGCCTCAGGCCGGAGCCTCGGATCCGCACTATCTGGTCAAGCTTACCGAAGCGCGCGGCATGACCCTGATTACCGAAGCCTTCCTGCGCGCCTCCCTGCTGCGCAAGGAATCGCGCGCGGGCCACTACCGCGCCGACTTCCCCCACAGGGACGACACCCGTGGTCCGGCCTGGATCAACGTGCGCAAGGGCGAACACGGCATGGAAGCGAGCTTCGACGCCGTGCCGCTGGACCGCTACCCGGTCAAGC